>JAGAZS010000347.1 GCA_017939945.1 Schwartzia sp. (in: firmicutes) | reverse complement strand
GTTTTATCATCTGCAAATATACATTTCGACGCAAACAAAAAATTTCCTGCCTTTTATAGAAATTTCGTCCCTATAAAAAACAACCATGCCGCGAGACTCCAATCACGGCATGGTTGTTTTTTATCCTCATTCTAAAATTCAATTCCCTTTTGCGCTTTGACGCCTTTCTCAAACGGATGCTTAACGAGCTTCATTTCCGTGACGAGATCGGCGGCCTCGACGATCTCCGGCTGCGCGTCCCTGCCGGTCAGCACGAGATGGAGCGCCGGCGGTTTTTCGCGCAAAAGGCGCAAAACCTCTTCCGTCGCAAGCAGCCCGAATTTCACGGCGTAATTGATTTCATCCAATATAATCAAATCCCACGCGCCGGAAACGATTTCCCGCTCCGCCTCGCGAACCGCTTCCTTCGCCGCCGCGATGTGTTCGGCTTTCCGGCTCTCGTCCCGCCGTGTGAAGCCAAGCCCGCACTGGCGGACTTCGATGGTGTCCCGGACATTCTTCAACGCTTTGATGGCATCCAATTCCCCATAGCGCTGCCCGCCTTTGATGAATTGCAGGATGAGAACGCGAAGCCCGCTGCCCCACGCACGAACCGCGAGACCCAGCGCAGCGGTCGTTTTTCCCTTTCCTTCTCCTGTATGTACGATTAAAAGCCCTTGACGTTCCTTCCGGCGCATCTCCCTTCATTAACCCGAAAAATAAAAACCCCGCCGCCTTCGATTGAGGCGCGGGGTTTTGTCTGTCCTGCCATTCGTAAATAGAGACGAATTACACGAGCTCCAGCAAAGCCATCGGCGCCGCGTCTCCACGACGGGGGCCGAGCTTCAGGATGCGTGTATAGCCGCCCTGACGATCTTTGTATTTGTCGGCAATTTCGTCAAACAGTTTCCGGACGACGTCCTCGTCATAAAGACGGGCAATCGCCGTGCGGCGTGCGGCAAGGTCGCCGCGCTTCGCCAAAGTGATCAGCTGATCCGCAAGCCCGCTGACTTCCTTCGCCTTCGCCTCCGTCGTCTCAATCCGGCCATGCCGGAAGAAGGAGGTCAGAACGCTGCGAAAGAGCGCCTTGCGTGCGCTGGAATCACGTCCCAATTTTCTGTACATGATTATACCTCTTTCCTTTTGAACCGTTCCTTAAATTTCCCCTTGTGAAAGCGACAGGTTCAATTCCTGCAGCTTTTTCTTGACTTCCTCTAGCGACTTGCGGCCAAGATTGCGAACCTTGATCATTTCTTCTTCCGTCTTCTCCGTCAAATCCGCCACCGTGTTGATGTTGGCACGCTTCAGGCAGTTGTACGAACGAACGGACAGGTCGAGATCCTCGATTGTCAGTTCCAGCACCTTCGCCGTGTCGTTTTCCTGCGGCTCGAGGAAAGTCTCCGTCTCCGCTTCGCCCTCTTCTTCTATGCCGGCCATATTCTGGAACAGCTTCAGGTGCATGATCAGGATGCCGGCCGCCTTGCTGAGAGCTTCTTCCGGACGGATGGAGCCGTCCGTCCAAACCTCCATCGTCAGCTTGTCGTAGTCGGTAACGTTGCCGACACGCGTATCTGCAACGGAATAATTGACGCGCAAAATCGGAGAGAAAATGGAATCAATTGGAATGACCCCGATAACATGGTCCGCTTTCTTGTTCTTGTCCGCAGGGACGTATCCGCGGCCGCGCTCTACCGTCATTTCCATATGAAGCGAACCGTCGTCGTTGAGCGTCGCGATATGGAGTTCAGGATTCAGGATTTCAATGTCCGAATCCACCGTGATGTCGGCAGCCGTGACTTCCTTTGCCCCGTCCACATCCAGACGGATGGTTTTCGGCTCGTCGGTATACATCTTCAGGCACAAGGACTTCAGGTTCAGGATGATATTTGTAACATCGTCGCGAACCCCCGGAATCGTCGAGAATTCGTGAAGCACTCCGTCAATGCGGATAGCGGTGATAGCCGCACCCTGCAAAGAGGAGAGCAGAATACGGCGAAGGCTGTTGCCGAACGTCGTGCCGTATCCACGCTCCAGCGGCTCGCATACGAACTTCCCGTAGCGATTGTCTTCGCTGATCTCCACGATCTCGATCTTAGGTTTTTCGATTTCGACCATCTGGAATACCCTCCCCAATAATCCAATGCACTTGGCAATAAAACGAATACAATGAAATTATTTGGAGTACAACTCGACGATCGCCTGCTCGCTGACCGGCACATCGATTTCCTCACGATTCGGATACCGGGTCACTTTGCCGGAAAGATTGGAAGCGTCCGCTTCCAGCCATGCCGGAACGCTCAAAGCGCTGTAATTCTCCGCCAGTTCCTTGAAGAAAGCGTTGGAACGGCTCTTTTCCGAAACCGTGATTACGTCGCCCTCGTATACGAGCGCGGACGGGATGTCAAGGCGCTTGCCGTTGACAAGGATATGGCCGTGACGGACGACCTGACGAGCCTGACGGCGCGTAGACGCGAGGCCGAGACGGAACACGACATTGTCAATGCGGCGCTCGAGAAGCTTCAACAGGTTCTCACCGGTGACGCCCTGCATCTTCTTGGCCTTGTCGTAATAGCCGCGGAACTGCTTTTCCATGACGCCGTAAATGAATTTCGCCTTCTGCTTCTCCTTCAGCTGAAGCCCGTACTCGCTGACCTTGCGGTTCGTGCGCTTCGGCTGACGCTTCGATTTCTTTGAAAGCCCGAGGACTGCCGGCTCGATGCCGAGCGCGCGGCACCGTTTGAGGCTTGCCACTCTATCAATTGCCATCTATTTCTGCACCCCCTATTATACCCTTCTCCGCTTCGGCGGGCGGCACCCGTTGTGCGGAATCGGCGTAACGTCTTTGATCATGTTGACCTCAAGGCCGGTGGCCTGCAAGGAGCGGATAGCGGCCTCGCGGCCTGCGCCCGGTCCCTTGACATAAACTTCGACCTGCTTCAGGCCATGCTCCATGGCGGCCTTTGCTGCCGTCTCGGCAGCCATCTGCGCGGCAAACGGCGTGGACTTGCGCGAACCGCGGAAGCCGAGCCCGCCGGCGCTGGCCCACGAAATCGCGTTGCCGTTCTTGTCCGTCAACGTGACAATCGTATTGTTGAACGTAGAGCTGATATGCGCTACGCCGTATTCTATATTCTTGCGGTCTTTTTTCTTCGTACGGACCGTTTTCTTTACTGCCAAAGCCTATCCCTCCTTAATCCTTTTTCTTTCCTGCAATCGTCTTTCTCGGACCCTTGCGCGTGCGGGCATTGTTCTTCGTGTTCTGCCCGCGGACGGGAAGTCCGA
The DNA here is from genome assembly GCA_017939945.1 of Schwartzia sp. (in: firmicutes). Taxonomy (GTDB): domain Bacteria; phylum Bacillota; class Negativicutes; order Selenomonadales; family Selenomonadaceae; genus RUG12372. The sequence continues at coordinate 2,965 of JAGAZS010000347.1, read as the reverse complement.
GACGATGACGGCGGCCGCGGTAGCAACCGATCTCGACGAGACGCTTGATATTGAGCGAAACCTCACGGCGAAGGTCGCCCTCAACCATGACGTCACGGTCGATTAGCTCACGAAGCTTCACGACCTCGTCCTCCGTCAGGTCGCGGGTGCGGGTATCGGGATTGATGCCGCCCTCTGCAAGGAGCTTCTTGGAAGTCGTCAGGCCGATTCCATAGATGTATGTCAAAGCAATTTCAATTCGTTTATCACGCGGCAAATCGACGCCGGCAATACGTGCCATAAAACGAGCACCTCCTTTTCTTAACCTTGTCTCTGCTTATGCTTCGGATTTTCGCAAATGACCATGACCCGGCCTTTGCGCTTGATAACTTTGCATTTCTCACAAATTGGCTTCACGGAAGGTTTCACTTTCATTGTGCTTTTCCTCCTTTTCCTTTCCTGTACGCCTTTACCCTTATTTGAAACGATAGGTTATACGGCCACGGGTCAAGTCGTACGGTGTAAGCTCAATCGTGACCTTATCTCCAGGCAGGATGCGAATGAAATTCATGCGGATCTTACCTGATACATGCGCCAAAACGACATGGCCGTTTTCGAGTTCGACCTGAAACATCGCATTGGGCAATGCCTCAAGTACCTTCCCTTCTACTTCAATAACATCTTGCTTGGACATCAGTTTTGCTCCTTAATCTTCTATCAAGGCCTTTCATAACGCTCCGCCTTTCGTTCATCCCGACGGACGTCACTTTTCCAGGCACGCGGCTATATCGGCAAAAACCTTGCTCATTTCCTGGCTCCCATCAATCTGGCTGTAAAGCCCTGCTTTCTGATAGTAGCTGATGAGCGGCTTTGTCTGCGCTTCATAGACCGAGAGGCGGCTCTTCATCGTCTCCTCGCTGTCGTCCGCACGCTGATATGTCTCGCCTCCGCACTTATCGCATACCCCGTCGGTTTTCGACGGATTGAATTTGATATGGTAGGCGGCTCCGCATTTCTTGCAGACGCGCCGTCCGATGGCACGCTCGATCAACGCGCTCGTCGGGACGCTAATGTCCACAGCCCGTGTCAAGCGAATCGAGAGATCTTTCAGGATCCCGTCCAGCGCGTCGGCCTGCTCGACCGTACGCGGGAAACCGTCCAGGATAAATCCCTTCGCGCAATCCGGTTTTGCGAGACGCTCCTTGACAATCCCGATCGTGATCTCGTCGGGAACGAGCTGCCCGGCGTCCATGCACGCCTTCGCCTTTTTGCCGAGCTCCGTGCCTTCCTTCACTGCCGCGCGGAACATATCCCCTGTCGAAATATGAGGAATGTTATACTTCTGCACCAGATTAGCCGCTTGCGTGCCTTTGCCGGCGCCCGGCGGCCCCATTAACAGGATGTACATTGTCTTCCTCCTTTACTTCATAAAACCTTGATAATGACGCATCACTACCATGGCCTCAATCTGCTTCATCGTATCAAGCGCGACCCCGACGACGATCAGCAGCGCCGTCCCGCCAAAGTACACGCCTTCAATATTCGTCGCGCCTGCAACCATATTCGGCAGTATAGCGATGAATGCCAGGAAAAATGCTCCCGCAAGTGTGATACGGGTCAAAACATAATCCAAATAATCTTCGGTGGGCTTGCCCGGACGGATGCCCGGAATAAAGCCGCCGTATTTTTTCAGGTTTTCCGCCATATCCGGTATCTTCACGGTCACCGCAGTGTAGAAATACGTGAAGAAGAGGATCAATAAAGCGTACAACGTCGTCTGCAGCGGCGTTCCCCAAGCGAAATAGCCTGCGACTGTTTTCACCCAAGGGATGTCCACAAACTGGGCTACCGTCACCGGGAACATCAATACGGACGATGCAAAGATAATCGGAATGACGCCCGCCTGATTGACCTTCAGCGGAATATGGCTCGAATGACCGCCATAGGCTCTCGTACCGACGACCCGTTTCGCGTAGGAAATCGGGATCCTGCGATGCGCCTCATGGATCAGGATAACAAACACTACCATTGCAACCGCAATGAGCAAAAACAAAACCACATTGAAAGCGTTGATCGTACCGGCCTGCAAATAACGGTAAATCTTTTCCAGATTCTTCGGAAGTGCAGCGACGATACCCGCAAAAATAATCAGCGAGATGCCGTTCCCGACGCCCTGCGCCGTCATCTGCTCACCGACCCACATCAGGAACACCGTGCCCGCCGTAAGCGTGATCGCAATCACGAGAATCGACGGGATTCCCGGATTGAGGATGGCTTCCCTGAGGCCGATCGACATACCGATGGCCTGAAGGAAAGCCAGCGCCACGGTGAAATACCGCGTAACCTGCGTAGTCTTCTTATGGCCTTCCTGCCCCTCCTTGGACCATTGCTCCAACGTCGGAATCACAACCGTCAAAAGCTGGATGATGATGGATGCATTGATATAAGGAGTGATGCTCATCGCAAAGATGGAAAACTTACTCAAGGCACCGCCCGAGAACAGATCCAGCAGGCCGAACAAGTTGCCGCTGCTGAAGAGCTGCTCAATCACGGCGGGATTCACGCCGGGAACCGGAATGTGCGTCCCCATCCTGAAAATGGCGAACATGATCAGGGTAAACGTGATCTTCTGCCTCAGTTCGGGAATCCTGTAGATGTTCGAGAGGGCTGAAAGCACCTCAGATCACCTCTACTTCCCCACCTGCCGCCTTGATTTTTTCCTCCGCCGATTTGGTGAAGCCGTTGGCTTTCACCGTCAATTTCTTCGTCAATTCCCCGTTGCCGAGAATCCGAACCCCGTCAAGGACATTCTTCAGAATGCCTTCCTCGATCAACGCTACCGGATCTACCACCGCTCCGTCTTCAAAACGGTTCAGCGAGGAAACATTCACTTCCGCATACTCTTTCGCGAAAACATTCTTGAAGCCGCGCTTCGGAAGACGACGATACAACGGCATCTGACCGCCTTCAAAGCCGGTGCGGACAC
>JAGAZS010000040.1 GCA_017939945.1 Schwartzia sp. (in: firmicutes) | reverse complement strand
TGCCAAAAGCCCGAGTTCCATGGCGCCGATGACTTTGGAGCTTGATTTCAGCCCGTGGACTTTGACGGTGGTATTTTCCAAATCCCCCGCGCGCCAATATTCCTCGATTTCGTCCGCCAAACGTTCCGCTGTTTCCGCGTATGTCGCCGCCGCCTCCAGATAGACGTCGGCCGCGCCCACACGGTTCAGCCCCTCGACGACGTCCAGCCCTTCAATGTCGTACAGGAACGAGGGCAGGCTTTCTTCCGTTTCCCCGTCGGTTTCCTCGGCGGACATCAGCTTTTCCTTGGGCAGATAGCGGATGATGGTCTCCTCCAGAGCGTCCGGGTCGATGGGTTTTGTAAGGTAATCGTCGAACCCTGCCGACAGGTAAGTTTCCCGCATGCCGGAGATGGCGTTGGCCGTCAGGCAGATCATCGGCGTCTCCGCGTTGGGATTGCCCTTCATGGCTTTCAGTTCCTGCATGGCCTCGATGCCGTCTTTATAGGGCATCATGTGGTCGAGGAAAATGACGTCGTACTTTTTTTGCGCGGCAAGTGCAATGCACTCGTCCGCGCTTTCCGCCGTGTCGATCCGGACTTTCGTATGCTTCAGCAGGCTTTGGAACACGATGAGGTTCACGGGCGTGTCGTCCACCACGAGAATGTGAGCGTCCGGCGCAGTGAATTTTTCCTTGTACTTCTTCCGCTCCGCGATGGAACGGCGGAACGCCGCTTCGTAATCGCCCACGGGAACCCATTGCGCCACCTGCTGCCGCACAGCAAAATGAAAAACGGACCCCTTGCCGTATTCGCTTTCCACCTCCAGCCGGCTTCCCATCAGGTGCAGCAGGCTTTGGGTGATGGTGATGCCCAGCCCCGTACCCTCGATGTGGTGGTTGCTCGTCTCGTCCACACGCCGGAAGGCCTCGAACATTTTCCCGATATCTTCCTGCTTGATGCCGATGCCGGTATCCGCTACGCTAATTTTCAGCAGCACGGCGTTCGGTTCCTCGGGAATCCTTTCATAACCGATGGTGAAGGTGACCGTTCCCTCTTTCTTGTATTTCACCGCATTGGTCAGCAGATTGGTTACGGCCTGCTTGAGGCGGATCTCGTCGCCGCGCAGGTAGTTTGGCATATCGCAGTCGATGTTCAGGCGAAGCTCCAGCCCCTTTTCGTCCGCTTTCGTCTTTGTCATGTTCACCAGGTCGTTGAGCACGGAGGAAATCTCGTAGTCCACGGGAATGAGGTCCAGCTTTCCCGCCTCCATCTTGGAAAAGTCCAGGATGTCGTTGATCAGCCCCAAAAGTGTGTTGCCCGAGGAACGGATATACTCCGCGTACCGCAGGATTTCCGCGTTGTCGCATTCGCGGAGCACCATTTCATTCATGCTGAGTATGGAGTTCATCGGCGTGCGGATTTCGTGGGACATGGCAGAGAGGAAATAGGTCTTGGCCTGGTTCGCGCTTTCCGCTTCCCGTGCGGCAGCGGCGAGCCTTTCGTTGGAGGCGATGAGCTCTTCCTTGTGCCGCTTCGCCTGGGCGGACTCCCGCGCCAGAAACGCCGCGACTAGGAGAGACACGGCCGCCGCCGCCAGCGCGAGAAGCCAGAGATTGTCCATCAGCACGTCCAGCAAGGACTGGGAATACAGCCCGTCGACGTACCGATAGGCGAGGCTCTCTATGCGGTCCTTTCCGATGATGTTCACGCCGCGGTTCAGGAGCTTCAAGAGCCCTTCGTTGCCGATACGCACGCCGAAGGAGCGGGCGTCAGGCCGATTGCTTTGCTTGATGGAAAGACCGCGAAAACGGCGGTTTTTCAGGATGTCGTTCGCACGGAGCCCGTTCAACGTGGCGCAGGAGGCTTTCCCCTCCAGCACGGCGTCCAGACAGTCTTCAATGGACGGGAAGAAGAGAATCTTGGCGTCAGGAAAGTGCGTTTTGACGTAGTAATACTGCATGCGGTTGTTCTCGTTCACCGCAAATGCCGCAAGGGTATTGTTGCTGTATTCACCTTTGAAGACCAAGTCCGTAGCGGAAGAGACCACGGGATTCGACTGGCAGATGCCGCTTTCCTCCGAGAAAAACAGCCCGCCGCCCACGGGGAAGGCCGCGTCGATTTTCCCGCCGTCCACGTCGGCGATCATGGCGTCGTAGCTATCATAGCCCTGATAGGAAATGTCCAGCCCATCGACGCCGAGTTCTTCCAGAATTTTGGGCATGAGGCCCCGGACGAGACCCGTGGCGTCGCCGCCGACGTCCGTGTCGCTGTAAGGCAGGTAATGGTTCAGATAGCCCATGCGAAGGACACGATGATCCTTGAGCCATTCATTTTCCGCGTCGGACAGCGCGCGGCTGGTGATACTAGACGCGTAATATTTAATCCGCAGGGAATTGATATAGTTCGGCTCCTCCACCGCGAGCTGATCCTGCGCCCGGTTGAGCGCCGCCAACAGGTCGGGACGGCGCGAATTGACGCAAAGGTAATAGTCCGTAGCGCCGAAAGCATAAAGGAGCGCCGCGTTCGGCCTGTCGTAGGTTCCGTCGCCTTCCGCCACCAGCGCGTCGATATTGTTCCCGTCGAAATCCTCCAGCATTTCCTGATGGGTCGGATAGGGCACGACCTCGGCGGCGATGTCGTGCTGCGCGAGGAATCGTTGAAGTACGCCCACCATCGCGCTGTCCAGCACGCCGATTTTTTTCCCGGAAAGCGTGGAAAACGTAGTAGTGATGCTGTCGTCGCTCCGGTGCTTCACCATATTGTAGGTTTCGCTGCCCATCGGAGCCTCGGGGTAGCCGATGATGCCCTGCCGCTCCTCCGTCTTCGCCAGTCCCGCCAAAAGGTCGATTTTGCCGTCCAGAAGCATCTGGTACAGTTCCGTAAAGCTGCCGTAGACATATTCGTATTCCCAGCCCGTGTACTCGGAGAGCTTGCGGTAGTATTCATAGGCGTAGCCGCGCCGGATAGCGCCCTTCTCGGCGCCCTCCTGAAATATCTCGTTCTCGAAATAGCCGACCCGGACATGCGTCGGGGGCGTTTCGGCAAAGACGGGCGCCGCCGCCGCAAAAAGCAGGCAGACGAGCGCCAAAAAGAGGATTTTTCGCACACGGATCACCTCCTCGGCAAACAAAATCAACTAAAAGAATTTACGGTCTTTTTGCAAAAAAAGCTTCCACGGCGGCGGCAATCTCTCTCCGCCGCATCGTCTTCAAAAGATAGCCGTCGGGATTCAGCTCCATGATTTTCGCGATGAAATCGTCGTCGGCGTTGCCTGTCAGGAAAAAGACGGGAATATCCGCTGTTTCCGGCTTTTCCCGCATCTTCGTCAGGACGTCGCCGCCGTTAAGCTCCGGCATCTCGTAGTCCAGGAGAACGAGATCGGGCCTGTGGCCCTCCAGATATTTCAACGCCTGGATCCCGGATTTCACAGCCGTCGCCTTGTGGGCTTCGCTCATCCATTTCTTGATCAGCTTCAGATAAGATTCATCGTCGTCCACGATGAGAAGCTCCTTTTTCAGGCTCTCGTCATTCGCGCCGCCAAGCGCGTCGTTTTTTTTCTCCTCCGACATTTTCCATGCCTCCTAACCCGCCGACATATTCCGTTGAAGAAATTTTCTGTACTTGTTTAAATTATATCGCAAGGAATAAAAC
>JAGAZS010000346.1 GCA_017939945.1 Schwartzia sp. (in: firmicutes) | reverse complement strand
GTATTCCTGCAGGAGCAGGGCAAGAAGACGGAAACGGTGGCAAATGATAAAGGACAAGAACAGCAGTAAATTCCCGACGATGGAGAATCTCTCTGCGGAAAATCGGGAGACGGCGACCACGGCGGAAAAAGAAAGCGACACGAAGAAGATCGCTTTTTCACCGGAACGGGCTTTCGCACAGCGTCCGGCCTCAAACGTGGAAATGACAATCGAGGTCAAGAATCTCGTCAAGACGTTCAAGAAGAGGAATGTTGTGAACGGCGTGTCGCTGCATATGCGTACGGGCGAGATTGTCGGATTGCTCGGCCCGAACGGCGCCGGGAAGACGACGACGTTCTACATGATCATCGGCCTGGAACATCCGAACGCCGGAGAGGTCTATATCGGAAACCAAGAGGTCAGCGGGCTTCCGATGCATCAGCGGGCGGCCATGGGAATCAGCTATCTGGCGCAGGAGGCGTCGATTTTCCGGCGGCTTACCGTGGAAGAAAACCTGATGGCAATCCTTGAGACGACGACGCTTTCCCCTGCGGAACGGAAGGATCGCATGGAAGCGCTTCTGGAGGAATTTCATGTCGGGCATGTCAAGGATCGGCGCGGGACGGAGCTTTCCGGCGGCGAGCGTCGCAGGGTCGAGATTGCCCGCTGCCTTGCCATAGAACCTCGCTTTATTTTGCTGGACGAGCCCTTCGCGGGCGTCGACCCGATTGCCGTCGCAGACATCCAGGGCATCATCGCCTATCTTTGCCAGCGCGGCATCGGCATCCTGATTACCGACCACAATGTGCGTGAGACGTTGAATATCGTCGAGCGCGCCTATATCATGAACAACGGAGAGATCCTGATCGAGGGCGACCGGGAAACGGTGGCGAACGACCCGCTGGCGAAGAAGTTTTACCTGGGCGACAATTTCACACTTTAGGAGCAGTATTGTTTATGCACATTCGTATTTTGGACCGTTATATTTTTCAGGAAGTCGCGATGACCTTCGCGTTCAGCATATGCGCGTTCACGGCCGTCTTTGTCGGTTCGGGAACGCTGTTTCGCATTGCGGAATACATCACGGAGTATGGCGCTTCCTTTGCGTCGGTGGTGAAGATTTTTGTTTTGAGCCTGCCGGGCGTCGTTCTCTGGACGTTCCCGATGTCGATGCTTTTGGCGACGCTCCTGGCCTTCGGGCGGCTTTCGGGCGGCAGCGAGATTACTGCGATGCAGTCTTGCGGTATCAGCTTCCGGCGGCTTTGCGTGCCGGGACTTATCCTCGGCTTCGTCATGAGCCTGTTTTCCGTTTGGTTCAACGAGTACATCGTGCCTTGGTCCAACGCCGCTTACGAGCGGGTTCTCAATTATGAAATCAAGGGCAACACTGCGCCGAAAACCCAGGACCACATCATCATCAAGGACATCAAGTCCGGACTGATCGAGCGGCTGATCTATGCTCGGCGTTTCAACGGAGAGACGCAGCAAATGGAAGGCATCACGATGCAGCTTTTCGAGAAGGGCAAGGTTACCCACGTCGAGAACGCGGCCTACGCGGAATGGAAGGGCGACCGTTGGG
>JAGAZS010000345.1 GCA_017939945.1 Schwartzia sp. (in: firmicutes) | reverse complement strand
TCCTCCGCAAGCACGATATGAACGCGGGCCCGGTCAATCGCCGCGATCTGCTCAATGGTTCGTGTCAGTTCCCCTTGGAGTGCCTGCAGATAATTGACCTTGTTCTGGAACTCCGTGACGCCCAGCTTGCTGTCGTCGAATATCTCAAAGCCCTTGTGCCCGCGCGGCAGTCCTTGCGTGGCGAGATCGAGGCGAACCGTATGCACGTCCTTGGACGAGACGAGCACCGTGACGCCGCCGTCGGTCTCCTGCACCTCATATGGAACTTTCTGCTCATTCAGCTTTGCAACAACGTCGCCGGCGTCCTTCGTCTCCATGTTCGTGAAGAGCGGCACGAGGTCGGGCTTCCTGCCATAGAGAAAACTGGCGCCGACAATCGCAGCCAAGAGCAGTATCACCGCGCCCAGCGCAATGTACCGCTGCTGCTTTGTCGTCTTGTTCCAAAGCTGCAGATACCGTTCTTTCCAATCTGCCATCTTTTCCATCCCTTCGACTCATACTAGACGCAGTTAAGATTTTTAAATCTTTACTGCGACTGCATGAGGCATCATTTGCGCCACAGGCGCAAATGTAGCCTGCGAAGCAGGCGTATCTCAGTTCTAAATTTTATTGAAAATTTTGGCCTGAGATAAGTATCAATACGAAAAAGCAGGCGTTTGTTATACCTGCATCCGCATGAGTTCCTGATAGGCGGAAAGAGCCCGGTTCCTGACCTGCATCGTGAGCTGCAAGGCGATCTCCGCTTTTTGCCCGGCAATGACCACCTGCGAAATGTCATCCACTTCCCCCGCAGCCAGTGCCGCGTTCATGGCGTCCGACTTTTTCTGCAAGTCGTTCGTCTGTTTCAACGCGTCAATCATATACTGGCCAAACGTCTTGACCTCCGGTTCGGGAATCGTCTCCCCGAGATGGCTTGTCGCGCTCATCTTGACCGGCGTCATCTGCAAAGGTTCCATGACCATAATGTCACCTCATATATATAATGAAATTAAAAGCAAACCAGAATGCTTATCTTCCGATTTCAAGCGCTTGGTTCGCCATCGCCTTAGCGGCATTGATGGCGGTCACGTTTGCCTCGTAAGCGCGGGAAGCCGTGATCAAATCGACCATTTCCGCGACGGCGTTGACGTTCGGGCGTTCCACATAGCCCTCGGCATTCGCGTCGGGATGTCCAGGATCGTAAACCAGCGGCCCCTGCCGGCGATCCTCTTCGATGCGCACAGCGCGGACGCCGTTCCCTCGATCGCGGTTCTTGCGGTTCTTGTGCAGCGCGTGCGCCATGAAAAAGCCGAAACCCTTCTGCTCGTCATACTCGCGAGGCTGGAACACGACATAACGGCGGTGATAAGCGCCGCCTTCCGGCGTGCGCGTCGTATTCGCGTTGGCCAGATTGTTTGAAATCACGTCCATGCGAAGACGCTCCGCCGTAAGGGCGGACGCCGACGTATCAATTCCCCCGAACATACTCATACCGAATCACCTCAATGATGGAATAGAAATGCGCTATCAGCTCTCGCCGCCCTGCATGACGGACTTCAGCTTGGAAATATGGCCGCCGAGCGACCGCGCCATCGCATTGTACCAAAGCTGGTTCTTCGCCAGGCTCGCCATTTCCATATCAATATCGACGTTGTTGTTGTCCACGCGCATGACCGTAGTGTCGTCCCGCTCAACGCGCGCCGCGGCCCGCTCGAATTTCTTGAAAGGCAAATGCCTGTCATGGGTACGAACCATCTGCAGCTTGCCCTTGTCGTCGTCCCCGTACAGTTCCTTCGCCAGAAGCTCCTCAAAGACGACCTCGCTCCGCTTGAAATTCGGCGTATTGACGTTCGCGAGATTGTCCGAGATGACCTCGTGCCGCAGGTTTGCGGCGGAAAGACCGCGCTCCATATAGTCGAACGTCGGCGCCCGCATGATCTGGTCGAGCATAAAAATCCCCCCGTGAAACAGCAACATTAGAAAACGCACGCAAAATCCGCCCCGAGAGGCCTCCCGGCTGAACCGGGAAGATAATCGGCGCGAAAGCATACTACTCCATTAAGATAACTTTCTTTATTTTACCATTTTTTTCGTCAGATAATACCCCTGGAATCAAAATTTTGGCTTATTTTTTAATAAATAGGGCTTTTATCCCAACAATGCTAGCAGACAACCCTTTCGTTTCAAAAATCCTGTTTCGCAATCGCATCAATCAGGTGCTTATTCAGCACTTTAATATAGGTCCCCTTCATGCCAAGCGAGCGGGACTCGATGATATTCGCCGACTCAAATTTACGCAGCGCATTGACGATAACGGAGCGGGTGATCTTGTTCTCGTCGGCGACCTTCGATGCAATCAGCAATCCTTCCGTTCCATCCAGCTTAGAGATGATGGCCTCAGCAGCCTTAAGCTCAGAGAAGGACAGCGTCCTCAGTGCAATCGTCACTGTCGCCTTCTCCTGCTCGTCGACCGCGATCTTCGTCGTGCGCTCGCGCAGCATCTCCATGCCGACCACGGCCGCGCCGTATTCCGCAAGGATCAGGTCGTCGTCCGTGAATTCTTCGTCGTATTTCGCCAGTATCAGCGTGCCGATCCGCTCGCTCACGCCGTAAACGGGAACAATCGTCGTATTCTTCCCGTTGAATTTGCATGGCATATTGTCCGACGTAAACGCGCAGATACCGGTCTTCGAGCGCAGGTTCGGCGAAGTCTCGTCCATTTTTAACAGCCATTTCGCATATTTTTTCGGGAAGCAGCCCTTATTGATGACTTTATCCACCATCAACTCGCATTCAAAGTTGTCGACAAAGGCATGACCCGAAATCATGCCTTCCTTGTCCACGATGTAAACATTCGCGCCGATAACGTTGCAGAGAACGCGAGCGACGCCGGCATACTCGACGTTCTCCATCCGCTGCAGCAGCCGATTGATTTGCCTTGTTTTCTCCAGAAGTGTTGCCATGGTCATCCTCCTTTGCATAAACACCACATTATTCAGAAATTATTTTATATTCTATCATATATTTTAAATTCTGCATAGAAAAAATCCGCATGTTTCCGAAAATTTGGGAACCATGCGGATTTTTTGAACCAATTAAAGAATAAACCGACTGAGATCGCGGCTTTCGGTGATTTCCGAAAGTTTTTTCTCGACGTATTCGGCATCGATGGTGATGTTTTTTTCCTCCAGCTCCGGCGCGTCGAAGGAAATCTGCTCCAGCAGTTTTTCCATCAGGGTATGCAAACGGCGCGCGCCGATGTTCTCGGTCTGCTCGTTGACCTCGCAGGCCATTTTCGCGATGCGGTGGATGGCGTCGTCGGTGAAGGAAAGCTCGACGCCTTCGGTAGCCAGAAGCGCCTGGTACTGTTTCAAAAGCGCGTTCTTGGGCTCGACGAGGATGCGCCGAAAATCTTCTTCCTTCAGCGAAGCCAGCTCCACGCGGATCGGGAAACGGCCCTGCAGTTCCGGAATCAAATCGGAGGGCTTCGCCATGTGAAATGCGCCCGCCGCGATAAACAGCACATGATCCGTCTTGACCGGACCGTATTTCGTCATGACCGTCGAACCTTCAACAATCGGCAGGATATCGCGCTGCACGCCTTCCCGCGACACGTCGTGGCCGCTGGTCTGCCCGTCCTTGACCGCGACCTTGTCGATCTCGTCGAGGAACACGATGCCGCTGCGCTCGGCGGCCTGGATTGCCTGCGTGGAAACCTCGTCCATATCGACGAGCTTCGCCGCTTCCTCCTGCGCGAAAATCTTGCGCGCTTCCTTGACAGCCACTTTGCGCCTTTTGTGCTTCTTCGGCATCAGGCCCGAAATCATGTCCTGCAGATCGCCGCCCATGCTTTCGAGGCTAGAGCCCGCAAACATGCCGACCATCGGTCGTCCCTGCTCCTCGACTTCGACCTCGATCAATTCGTCTTCCAGCTCGCCCGCATCGAGGCGCTTCTTGCACCAGGCGCGTCCCGCCTTGTATTTCGGCTCGGCGTCTTCCTCGGCGACCTTCGACGCTGTGCTGTCCGCCGACCCGAAAAGACGTCCCAGCGGATTCGTCGAGGGCTTCGTCTCTGGCACGAACGCGTCAAGGATTCTTTCCTCCGCCAGCTGCTCCGCCTTTTCGCGCACCTCTTCCATGCGCTCCTTGCGCACCATGCGGACTGCCGTTTCCGCCAGTTCGCGCACGATGGATTCCACATCGCGGCCCACGTAGCCGACTTCGGTGAATTTTGTCGCCTCGATTTTGACGAAGGGCGCTTTGACCAGCTTGGCGAGGCGACGCGCAATCTCGGTCTTGCCGACGCCGGTGGAGCCGATCATCAGGATATTCTTCGGAATGACGTCGTCGCGCATCGACTCGTCAAGCTGGCGGCTGCGCCAACGATTGCGCAGCGCGAGCGCCACGGCCCGCTTCGCCTGCTCCTGCCCGACTACATATTTGTCCAACTCCGCCACGATTTCGCGCGGCGTCTGTTCATTGATCTGCACTGAAATAACTCCCTTTTAATCCAATTCTTCGACTTTAATATTGTGGTTCGTAAACACGCAAATATCGGCGGCGATTTCAAGCGCTTCCTTCGCGATTTCCGCGGCGCTCATGGAGCCGGCGTGTTTTTTCAGCGCGCGGGCCGCCGCCAGCGCGTAAAACCCGCCGGAACCGATGGCCGCCACGTCCCCGTCCGGTTCGATGACCTCCCCGTTGCCGGAAATCATCAGAAGCGTATCGCCGTCGGCGACGAGCAGCAGCGCTTCCAGACGGCGCAGCACCTTGTCCGTGCGCCATTCCTTCGCCAGCTCCACCGACGAGCGCAAAAGATTCCCGTTAAATTCTTCGAGCTTCGCCTCGAATTTCTCAAACAGCGTGAACGCGTCGGCCACCGATCCGGCAAAGCCCGCCAGTACGCTGTCATGGTAAAGACGGCGCACCTTGCGCGCATTAGCCTTCATCACCGTATGCTGGCCGAAGGTAACTTGCCCGTCCCCGGCGATGGCCGTCCTGCCGTCGTGCCGGACAGCGACAATGGTCGTCGCATGAAATTCATTGCGTTGTTCCATGACGTTCTCCCTCCAATTCCGCCGTTCCAAAAGATAAAATTTTGAAGTAAAAATTTTTTGCCTCAAACTTTTTTGTCCAGCGATTCCTTGAACTGTTCGAGCGACGCAAGCGCGCGCTCGGACAGTTTCTGCTTTTTCAGCTTTTTGTCCCGAACCCGTTCCGAGAGCGGTGGCAACAATCCGAAATTCACGTTCATCGGCTGGAAATTCACGGACTCCGCCGTCGTGATGTAATGCGCCAGCGCGCCGTGCGCCGTCTCCGGCGGAAATACCACGGCCGGCAGCCCCAAAACGAGCCGCGCTGCATTTATGCCGGTCATCAATCCCGAAGCCGCCGATTCGACATAGCCTTCGACGCCGGTCATTTGCCCCGCAAAGAAAATCTGTGGGTTGTCCGAAAGCTGCATGGTCGGACGCAGCACAAGGGACGAATTGATAAAGGTATTGCGGTGCATGACGCCGTACCGCATGTATTCCGCATTTGCCAACGCGGGAATCATGCCGAAAACGCGCCGCTGCTCCGGCCATGTCAGGTGCGTCTGGAACCCGACAATATTGTAGAGCGTCCCCGCCGCGTTGTCCTGTCGAAGCTGCACGACGGCATACGGGCGCTCCCCCGTCTCGGGGTGTTCGAGCCCCACCGGCTTCATCGGACCGAAAAGCAATGTGTCCTTTCCCCGCTCCGCCATGACCTCGACAGGCATGCAGCCTTCGAAAAAAATTTCCTTCTCGAAGTCGTGCGTCGGCGCTTGTTCCGCGTGGACCAGCGCATCCCAAAACGCCTCGTATTCTTCCTTCGTCAGCGGGCAGTTGATGTAGGCCGCTTCGCCCTTGCCGTAACGCGATGCGCGGTATGCCCGCGCCATGTCTACCGAGTCCAGCGTCACAATCGGAGCGGCGGCGTCATAAAAATAGAGCCCTTTCCCGCCTGTCAGCCGCGCCACATCTTCCGCCAGCGCGCCGTCCGTCAGCGGACCGCTGGCAACGATTGTGACGGCGTCGTCGGCCAACGGCACGGAAGTGACACGCTCGCGAAGTACCGTAACGAGCGGATGGCTTTCCACACGTTCGGTGATATAGCGGCTGAAGCCTTCCCTGTCCACCGCAAGGGCACCGCCCGCAGGGACATGGGTCGCGTCCGCAGCTTCCATGACGATAGAACTGAGCCGACGCATTTCTTCCTTCAATACGCCGACGGCATTTTCCATGCCCGCCGCGCGAAGAGAATTGCTGCAAACGAGCTCGGCGAAATCGCCTGTCTTATGCGCGGGCGTGGATTCCATAGGGCGCATCTCATAAAGCGTGACGCGCGCGCCGAGCCTTGCCGCCTGCCACGCCGCCTCGCTGCCCGCCAGCCCCGCGCCGACAATAATGACGCGGTTGATTTTGCTCACGTTCATCTAGTTCTCCATATGTTATTTCTTTTTCCCGGGCGTCTTTTTCGCCGTCGTTTTTTTCGCGGCGGATGTTTTCTTTTTCTCCGGAGCCTTTTCGGCAGCCGCTCCCTTTTCCGCCTTGGCGCGCTGACGCTCCAATTCCTTGTTCATCGGATGGTCGACTCGGGTCTTGCAGTTGTCGTTGATGCAATAGCGGAGCATCCGCCCGTTCTTGAAATGATGGCGAAGCACCAGCGAGCCGCAAGTCTTGCATGGCTCGGCCTCCGGCACGTCCCAAGTCACGAAACCGCAGTCCGGGTAATTCTTGCACCCGTAGAAAATGCGCCCGCGCCGCGTGCGCCGCTCGACGATGCTGCCGCCGCATTCCGGGCAAAACGCGCCCGTGTCCTTCAGGAACGGCTTCGTATTGCGGCACTCGGGAAAACCGGGACAGGCGAGGAATTTCCCGTAACGCCCCTGCTTGATCACCATGCGACGTCCGCAATTCTCGCAAACCACATCGGATTCCTCGACGGGAAGTTCCACATGGCCGATGGCCTCATCCGCTTTCTCCAGTGTCTTTTCAAAGGGCCCGTAAAAATCTGCAAGGAACTTGTTCCGGTTCCGCTTGCCCTCGGCGATCTCGTCCAGCTCGTTTTCCAGCGTCGCGGTGAACTGCACGTCCACGATGTCCTTGAAATATTCCTCGAGCATCTTGACGACAATCTCGCCCAGCTCTGTCGGACGGAATGTTTTCTCAACGCGCACGACATAGCCGCGGGCAATAATCGTCTCAATAATCGGAGCGTAGGTGCTCGGACGCCCGATGCCTTTCTCCTCCAGGGTCTTGACCAGCGACGCCTCGTTGTAGCGCGGCGGCGGCTCCGTGAAATGCTGCTCCGGCAAGATAGCGGAAAGGTCGAGCACATCGCCGACGGCAAGCTCCGGCAGCACCACGTCTTTTTCCTTCTTGCCCGCCGTCTCCGCATAAACCGCCGTAAAACCGGGGAATTTCAGCACCGAGCCGGAAGCGCGGCAACCAAACTTTTTGCCCCCCGCGACGCCAACGCTCAACGTGTCGTAAACGGCTGGCGTCATTTGGCAGGCGACGAAACGCTGCCAAATCAGCGTATAGAGCTTCATCTGATCGCTCGTCAAAAACGGCTCCACTTCCTCCGGCGTCCGAAGCACGCTCGTCGGACGAATCGCCTCATGGGCGTCCTGCGCGTTCTTGCCGGAAGCGTAAACGTTTGGCTTCGCGGGAATATAAGACGTGCCGAATCGCTCTTTCACATAATCGCGCGTCTCGTCCGTCGCCAGCTGGGAAATCCTCGTCGAATCCGTTCTCATATAGGTGATAAGGCCGACAGGTCCCTTCCTGCCGAGCCCGATGCCTTCGTAAAGCTGCTGGGCGAGCATCATCGTCTTGCGCGAGGTGAAGCCGAGCCTGCGCGCCGCGTCCTGCTGGAGGCTGCTGGTATTGAAGGGCGGCGCCGCCTTCCGCTGCCGCTCCCTGCGCTTGACCTCGGTGACCGTGAATGTCTCTTTTTCCAGCGCGTCCTTGACAGCGAAGGCCGACTTCCGGTCCGAAAGGGACGGCTTTTTGCCGTCGATCGCCGTCAGCTCCGCCGTGAACAGACGCGAGCGCTTCTTGCGGAATTTCAGGTCCACCGTCCAATATTCCTCGGAAACGAAGCTTTGCACTTCCTTTTCCCGGTCGGAAATCAGCTTCACGGTGACAGACTGCACGCGTCCGGCGGAAAGACCTTTCCGCACCTTGCGCCAAAGCAGCGGCGACAATTTGTAGCCGACGATGCGGTCCAGCATGCGGCGCGCCTGCTGCGCATCGACGCGGTCGATGTCGATGCGGTGCGGCTCCCGGATTGCCTCCTGGATTGCCGGTTTCGTGATTTCGTTGAATACAATACGGCAATTCGCGTCCGGCGCAATCTCCAGGAGATGCGCGAGATGCCAGGCAATCGCCTCTCCCTCACGGTCCGGGTCGGATGCGAGATAGATGCGGGAAGCGTCCTTCGCGTCCTTTTTCAGCGCTCGGATCAGGTCGCCCTTGCCGCGGATATTGATATATTTCGGCTCAAAGTCATGCTCGACGTCAATGCCGAACTGGCTCTTCGGCAAATCGCGAAGATGCCCCATCGACGCGCGCACGACATAGTCCTTGCCGAGATATTTCTCGATTGTCTTTGCCTTCGCCGGCGACTCCACGACGACCAGCGTCTTGTTTCCCGTCGCTGTTGCCGCTGTCGCTTTCTTCGCGGCAGGCTTTCCTGTCGTTTTCGCCTTGGATTTTGTTGCTTTTGTAGTCAACGATTTTCCTCCTTACGCGCGGCTGTACGCGCGGTTTTCATCTTCCTCCACTAACCCCCTGAGCTGCATCTGGAGCAGCAGGAACGCGACATTCGAAGCGTCGCCCCGGCCATGCAGCCGATAAATGATCTCGTCCACGGAAAGCGATTCCTCTTTGGAAAGGATCGCGTAAACCGTCTTCTCTTCATCAGAAAGTCCTTCCGGTTCGGTCTCCTCGAAAAGCGTCGGCTGCCGTTTGCCCGGCTTTTCTTTCTCCGCCCAGGCATACTCGTCGAGAATATCCTCCGCCGACGCCGTGAGTTTTGCTCCCTGCCGGATCAATCGGTTGCAGCCTTTGCTCAAATCCGAATAGATGCTGCCCGGTACGGCGAATACGTCGCGCCCCTCGCTCAGCGCAAGCTCCGCGGTAATCAGGGAACCGCTGCGCTCCGCCGCCTCAACGACGAGCGTCCCATAGGACAGGCCGCTGATAATGCGGTTCCTCTGCGGGAAAAAAGCGGAAAAAGGCTGCGTTCCCGGCGGATACTCGGAAAGCACGACGCCCGACTCCGCAATCTCGGCAATCAATTTCGCATTGGACTTCGGATAAACCACATCGACGCCGCAGCCGAGCACCGCCACCGTGCGCCCGGCGCGCAAAGCGCCTTTGTGCGCCGCCGAATCTATACCCTGCGCCGCGCCGCTGACCACCGTGACGCCGTGCGACGCGACGTCCATCGCGATTTCCTCCGCGACGCGTTTCCCGTACTGGCTTGCAGCCCGGGAACCGACAACCGCGATGCGTTCGGCGTCGGGAATCGGATTTCCCCGCACAAACAGAGCCAGCGGCGGACGCGCAATCTCCCGAAGAATCGGCGGGTATTCGTCGTCGTCCCGCACAAGGACGCGGATGCTTTGCTTTTCGCACGCCTCGGCGATATCCTCGGGCAAGCCCGGCTTTTCCGCACGAAGCGCGATTAACGCCTGCGCCGCCTTTTCGCCCAAACATTTTTGAATCGTTCCCGCATCCGCGCGCCACGCCTCCGCCGCACCGCCCGCAGCTTTCGCCAACCGCTCCGCCCCGGGGATGCCGACGCCGGACGCCGAAAGCATCGCCGCGAAATAAGCCCCGTCAAGCGTCATCGCCACACCGCCCTTTTTCTACGAATGCCTATATAATAGGAAAGAAAGTTTTCCCTGTCAAGCCGAGAACGTTCAAAATAATATTTTCTCACGGTTCCGCGACATAAAAAAAGCCATACGAGCAATCTGCCCGCATAGCTTTTATCCTGAAATCTTATTCTCCCGACTTCGTCGTGACCTCGACCTCGACGCAGTCCAGCGGTCCCGCAATCGGCACCGAGGGCTTCTTGATCAAAGTCGTCGCCGAGCCGCACTGGGGGAACGCCTTCAAAAGCTGGTGGTTGACCTCCGTCGCCAGCGACTGCAAAAGCGTGTAGCGCTTGTTCTCCACCACGTCGCGCACAAAATTGTAAACGTGGGCAGGGTCCACGCCGTCCTCAGCCTTATCCGTTTCCGCCGCGTGATTGTCCTTCGTCTCCAGCGCAACATCGACAAAGAATTTCTGCCCCTGCTCGCGCTCATACTCATAAATCCCGTGGAACCCGTAAAACATCATATTGCGAATCCGAATCGTAGCCATTTGGCGATCACCTGACCTTTCTGTGGTTATGGTACCTTTAATGATTGAATTGTAATGTATACATTCGCGATTATAAAAAAAAATCCTGCCTGTCTCACGAATTTTCCCATAAAAATTTTTCCAACGCCGCCGAAAGCTCCCGAAGGCCGAAGGGCTGCTCGCGAAGACGCGCGAGGATCGCACGGTATTGCGCCAACGTCCCCATCAGAATCATGTCCGTCGTCTCCGCCGAAAACGAAGCCGTCTTCCGGGACACGGCAGCCTCCGCCCCATGCGCGAGGAATGTCTGCTTGATCAGATTTGCGGCGCGAATCGGCACCCCTTCGACCTTCACGACACGGAACACCGCCTTTTCTTTCATGATAGCGACGCCCCTGGGATCGGCGCCGACGGACATAAGCGCCTGCTCCGCCGCCCGCAGATCCGGCAGTTCCAGTTTCTCCAATTCCATCTGCATTTCTCCTTGCATTTCCTTGGCAATCATTATATCATATCTTTAAGAAACAATGAAACCGACAGCTTTCAAAAGGGGGCTTGCGCCATGGGCGACGTCGCTCTGCTTATCCTGATATGCGCGATGGGCGCGTATGCTTTTCACGACGACCTTTTTACATGAAGGAAAGCATGAAGAAAATGAACAAAAATGCAGACACTTCCACGTTCCTGTGTTATAATCCAAATAGATTATTGCCGTACTATTGAGAGCAGTCAATAAATTTACGGAGGCGATCGTCATGAGAAATCCGCGTGCCTACATGCGGCTTGTTCTCGTCACGGTCGCCCTGTTTGCTTTTTGCGCTTTTTTTGCGCCCGCCGCCGAAGCGGGCGTATTTCACGACTGGAAGTACCGCGAAGGTGACTCCCCGCGCACGGCCTTCGGCGATTTTACATGGCTCCAGAAAACCGACGAGGATGAGCAGACCTGGATGCCCTACGACGGGGAAAAGGAAGCACCGCCCGTCTCCGGAAAATCAAATTATGTCTGGCTTCGCATGCGGCTTGATCCCACCTCCCCGGACATCAACACGCTTTTTTTCGTCACCATCAACCAATCCTTCCGTGTCTGGCAAGACGACAAACTCATCTATCAATACGGAACGCTTGCGCACCAGCAAATCGGTTACGGCTGGCGCTGGCATCTCGTCACGCTTCCGGCCGACCAGCGAAGAGACAGGCACACGATTACCTTCCAGATGTATTCCGAATCCCCGGTCAGCTTGGGGCGTCTTATGGGCATGTCCATCGGCTCGAATGCCGACCAAGTGCGGCGTCTCTTCCTCTTTGACTTTCCGTATTTCATCAATCTGCCCATCACCTTTATGCTCATGGTAATCGTCTGCATCTATTACATGAACCAAACGGAACTGCGCCGCCTGTACCGCAGCAGCTTCCTTTTCCTGGTCGTCTTCGCGGCATGGATGTTCAGCGCGAGCAACTGCACCGTGTTTCTCTGGGACGCGCCCGGATTTTGGTGGCGCGTATTGCTCGCCATGCTCTACTTGATGCCCATCAGCGGCTCGGAAATTGTCCTGGAAATTGTGGACAGGAAATTCCGCCCTGTCGTGAAAAAAACTCTTTACGCTTACTGCACAATAGCTGTCATCGCCATCGCGCTGGAGCTCGCGGTCTTCTCCGATGTCGAGCTTCCGCTTCCGCAATCCTTCTCGAACCAGAACGGCTTCATGGCCATGATTCCCGTCCTCCTCATCTGCATGGCGTTTTTGCAGGTCGTCCAAAGTGTCTGCCTCTATCGCTCCGGCGGAGACAATCGCCGCCACTGCCGGGCGCTCCTTGTGCCCATCGTCGTTTTGCCGCTCATCGTGATCTTGAACGGCGTCTTCCGTTTCCTGCGCCTTTCGCAGTGGGTTCCGTACCTGATGGTGATTGCCCCCTTTGCCATATTCGCTTTCGCCTATTTCATCCTTTCCCTGGTCGGCGAGCAGTTCCATAAAGAGCGAAGCCTTATCGCCCTGGCCCGCTCGCTGGAAATCGAAGTGGCCAGCGCCGTCGAGCGCTCGGAAATCGATCCGCTGACGAAATGCTTCAACCGCCGGAAATTCGACCAGAACGTGAAGGAAGCCGTTACGCTGTCGCGGATTGCCCAGCTTCCCATCTCCATCCTTATGCTCGACATCGACTTTTTCAAGAAAGTCAACGACAACTATGGGCACGACATGGGCGACCGAGTGCTCATCAATTTCGCCGACCTGATTCGCCAGAAACTCTCCACGAAAGAAACCCTCTACCGCTGGGGCGGCGAAGAATTTGTCGTCCTCTGCCAAGCCTACGACGGAGCGCAGGCCGCCGTCTTGGGCGAAAGGCTTCGCAAAGCCATCGAAACGTCCTCGATCTGCCCGAAGCAACGCGTCACCTGCAGCATCGGCGTCGCCACATGGCACGGGGACGAACCGGACGAAACCGTATTCAAGCGCATGGACGACGCCCTGTACGCGGCAAAGCAAAACGGACGCAACCGCGTCATGCGTGAAGTCCTCGATTCGCCCGCAGACGCGGTCCCGGCCCAATAAAGAAAATCACGCAAAAACGAGACGTCATCCCGACGCCTCGTTTTTTTCATACATTCTGTTTCTTCTCTAACGCATTATGCGGAAGGCAAGCTCTTCAGCAACGCTTTGCAGCCTTTCAGCACGTCCATAT
>JAGAZS010000344.1 GCA_017939945.1 Schwartzia sp. (in: firmicutes) | reverse complement strand
GGTGCAGGCCGTGGGCGGCGTCGACCGAAAGCAGGAATCCTTGTGCGAGGTCGTCGGCAAGATCGTCGGCGTCGAGCTCGAGGCCGCGATAGATGGCTTCGAGCAGATGGGGGAGCAGCGAGGAGTCCGCGCCCTGCTTCGTGCGGCTGCCGACTTCTTCGTGGTCGAAAAGCGCGACGACGCGGACGCCGTTTTCCGGCGATTGTCCTGCGAGGGCGGAAAGGCAGGCGTGGACGGAGGTCAGGTTGTCGAGGCGCGGGGCGGAAACAAGTTCGCCGTCCAGTCCGAGCAGGGAGCCAGGCTCCGCGAGATAGACGTTCAGGTCGTAGGCGAGGATGTCCTCGGGCGAACGGCCGATTTCCCGTGCGAGTTTTTCAAGGAAGAATTCGCCGCCGATTTCTTTTTCAAGCAACGCGGCGACGGGCGTCATCGAGGTCTGGCGGTCCAGTTTTTCCCCCTCGTTCGCCTTGCGGTCAAGATGGATGGCGAGACGCGGGACGGTCAGGATCGGACGCGCGAAGTCGAACAGGCAGGTTTCCGGCGAGAACGCGTCCTTGCCGCGAAGCACGATCTGCCCCGCCAGCGACAGCGGACGATCGAGCCAACTGGAGAGGATCAGCCCGCCGTAGGGCTCGACGTTCAGCAGGCCGTACCCGTCTTTTGCGAGTCCCGCCGAGGTCTTGACGCGGAAGCCGGGGAAATCGGTATGAGCCGCCGCGATGCGGAGCCCGCGCTGTTCTTTTGCGCCAACGGTGAAGGCGAGCAGCGCGGAGCCGAAAGCCTTCGTATAGTATCGTCCGCCCGGCGCCAGCAGCCACGGCTTGCCCCAAACGAGAGGGGAAAATCCGGCGCCGGCGAGCAGCAGTTCCCCTGCCCGTGCAGTATGATAAGGCGAAGGCGCCTGCGTGATGAAGGCCAAAAGTTCCTGGATCATGATGAACCTCCTGATAATTGTGAAGATTTTTAGCAATCATACCACATTTTTTGTCCCCGCGCCATCGGAAAGGCGGATGAAGCATAGACCGACGACGGACGGCGTGATATAATATGAAAGAAAAATAGGAAGGAGCGGATGGGCGCGCAGTTATGCATGAGATGGCGATTGCCGAGGGAATCCTCGATATTGCGAAAGAGCACGCGGCGCGGGAACATTCGGCGCGGATCACGAAGATCGGGCTTTTGATCGGCGAGATGGCCGGCGTCGAGGAGGACGCGCTGCGGTTCTGCTTTGCTTCGCTGGTACGCGGGACTTTGGCGGAGGACGCGGAGCTCTCGATCAAACGCGTGCCGCTGGTCGGGCGCTGCGGCGTCTGCGGCCGTGAGCAGCCGATCGAGAATTACAATTTTGTCTGCCCGGAGTGCGGCGGCGGGCTGGCCATTGTCAGCGGCCGTGAGCTTCGGGTGGAGTATTTGGAGATGGATTGAATGGAAGTCAATGTGATGCAGGATATCCTCGGAAAGAACGACGCGCTGGCGGACGCGATGAAGGCGGATTTCGCGGCGCGCCGTATTTTCGTGCTGAACCTGATGGGGTCGCCCGGCTCCGGCAAGACGACGCTGATGGAGGCAACGCTTCGCGCGCTGTCCGGGGAGATGCGAATCGCCGTGATCGAGGGCGATCTCTTTACCTCGAAGGACGCGGACCGTATCGGCGCCTGCGGCGTGCAGGTGGTGCAGATCAACACGGCGGGCGGCTGCCATCTCGACGCGCCGATGGTGGAAAAGGCGCTGAAATCTCTTGACCTCGACAATCTCGATCTGATCGTGATCGAGAATGTCGGCAATCTCGTCTGCCCGGCGGAGTTCGCGTTGGGCGAGGACGCGAAGGCGGTGGTGCTGTCGGTGACCGAGGGCGACGACAAGCCGATGAAATATCCGCTGATGTTCAAGGAGTCCGCGGTGGCGCTGATCAACAAGACCGACCTTTTGCCGTTCACGAATTTTGATTTGCCGCAGGCCACGGAAGATATAAAAACGATCCATCCCGGCGCGGAGGTATTGCCGATTTCCGCGACGAAGGGCGACGGGATGAACGTATGGTTTGATTGGCTTCGCGGGAATGTCAAAGGGAAAAGGGAAGGCGCGGTATGAGCGATGCGGTGGATTTGTCGGGCAAAGGCGGCAGTCTGATCCAAAGGGACGAAGCGCCGGATTTCCTGGCGCCGCCCCGTGTCACGGTGCTGGGCGTCGGGAACGTATTGCTCTCGGACGAGGGCTTCGGTGTTCGGGTGGCGGAGACTTTGGACGCGGCCTATGATTTTCCCGACGATGTGCAGGTCCTGGACGGCGGCGTGCTCGGCATGGAGCTTCTGCGGTTCGTGACCGGGACGGAGAAGCTTTTGATTCTCGACGCGCTGAAAGAAGGCGGCGCGGACGGGAAATGCCGACGGCTGGCGGGGGACGAGGTCAAGGCGCACTTCCGCGAAAAGCTGTCGGCTCATGAGATCGGCGTGCAGGACGTATTGACGTTCCTCGAAGTTACGGGAAAACCCATCGGCGAGGTCGTTGTGATCGGTGCGGAGCCGAAAAGCCTCGAAGCGGGGCTTTCGCTTTCAAAGGAAATGGAGCCACGTGTTTCGGAAGCGGCGGCGATGGCTGCGGAAGAACTCTCACGTTGGGGCGTAGTTTTGCAGCGAAAGGAAGATAATCAATGAAGCTGGATTTTAAGGCGATGGACGAGAATTGGCTGGCGAATTTCAAGGGCGGAGAAAAGGGACTGCTGGCGAAAATGTTCAGCGACGAGAACAATAAAATCATTCGCGCGCGGCTGATTGCGGGCGCGACGGTGGGCGAGCATGCGCATGAGACGGGCAGCGAGATTATCTTCGCGTTGTCCGGCGAGGCGACGGCGACGACGGACGGTGTCGAGGAACGTCTTACGGCGGGCGATTGCCATTACTGCCCCAAGGGGCACAGACATTTCCTGAAAAACGACGGCCCGGAGGATTTCGTTTTCTGTGCTGTCGTTGTGCAGCAATAAGGGGGCGTCGGTATGTGCTTGGCGGTGCCGGCGAAGATTGTGGAGATCCGCGACAGCCTCGCGACGGTGGAGCTTCGCGGCGTGACGCGGGAGGCGAGCCTGATGCTGCTGCCCGAGGCGAAGGTCGGCGACTATGTGCTGGTCCATGCGGGGTTCGCGATGCAGGTCATAGAGGAGACGGACATGGCGGAGACGGAAGCGCTCTGGGCGGAAATGAACGGCGGCCCGCGCACGGTGAATCTGGAGTTATCACTGCATGGATGAGAAAACGATAAAGGAAAAAGAACTTTCGGTTCGATTGCTTGAGGAAATCAAACGCCTCACGACAGGACGGGAACATCCCCTGCGGCTGATGGAGGTCTGCGGCACCCATACCGTCTCGATTTTCCGCGCGGGGCTTCGTCAGCTTTTGCCCGCTGAGGTCGAGTTGGTATCCGGCCCCGGCTGTCCCGTCTGCGTGACGCCGGACGGCTATATGGACGCGGCGATTGCTTATGCGGGCATGGAGGACGTCATCGTCGCGACCTTCGGCGATATGCTGAAGGTGCCCGGTTCGTCGTCGAGTCTTGCCGAGGCAATGGCGCGGGGCGGCGACGTGCGGATTGTCTATTCGCCGCTGGACGCGCTCGCGATCGCGAAGGAAAATCCGGAGAAGAAGGTCGTGTTCCTTGCGGTGGGTTTCGAGACCACCGCGCCGACGGCCGCCGCCGCCGTATTGACGGCAGAGCGGGAAAATGTCGGCAATTTCTTTTTGCTCCCCGCGCAGAAACTGGTTCCGCCCGCAATCCGGGCGCTGCTCGCCGACGAGGACGCGCGGATCGACGGTTTCCTTTTGCCGGGGCATGTGGCCGTCGTCACGGGCAGCGAAAGTTTTTCTTTTCTTGCGGAGGAATACCATTTGCCTAGCGTGGTGGCGGGTTTTTCACCGACAGAGCTCTTGCGCGGGATTTATCGCCTTGTGCGGCAGGCGACGGCAGGAGAGGCTCGGATCGAGAACGAATACAGGAGCGTTGTGCGCGCCGGGGGAAATCCGGCGGCGCAAAAGATGATGCATCAGGTGTATGAAACCTGTGCGGCGGAATGGCGCGGCTTGGGTACGATTCCCGCGTCGGGGCTTCGCTTGCGGGATGCGTACCGACGCTTCGATGTTTCGCAGACGCGTCCGTTGGATTTGCCGCCTGCGCCGCCGAAGAAGAGCGGCTGCCGCTGCGGCGAGGTTCTGCGAGGGAGAATTACGCCGAAGGAATGTAGACTTTTCGGTACGGTCTGCGTGCCGGAGCACGCGGCGGGACCCTGCATGGTGTCCGCCGAGGGCGTCTGCGCGGCGTGGCACAAATACGGCGGGGGGATCTTTCAGTATGGATGATACGATACAGCTGGCTCACGGCGCGGGCGGACGCATGAGCGCAATGCTGACGGAGGAGGTTTTGCGCCCGATCCTGGGGAATCCGATCCTCGATCGAATGCACGACGGCGCGACGCTCGATATGGGCGGAAAAATCGCTTTTACCACGGACAGCTATGTCGTCGCGCCGCGTTTTTTCCCCGGCGGCAGCATCGGGCGGCTGGCGGTCTGCGGTACGGTCAACTACCTCGCGATGACCGGCGCGGAGGCGAAATATTTGTCCCTCGCGCTGATCCTGGAAGAAGGATTGTCCGTCGAAGAACTGAAGCGCGTATTGCGGGATGTGCGGGCGGCGGCGGACGAGGCGGGCGTTTCGATTGTCACCGGCGATACGAAGGTCGTCGGGCACGGCGCCTGCGACGGGATTTATATCAACACGGCGGGCGTCGGGAAAATCATTGAGAGTACGGATATCGCGCCGCAGAATATCCGCCCCGGCATGGACGTGATCGTGTCGGGATTCCTCGGCGACCATGCGGCGACGATCACGGCGGCGCGCCATGGGCTGAAGCTGCCGGAAGCGATCAGGAGCGACGCCGTGCCGCTGAACGGGCTGGTGAAGGAAATGCTCCGAGGCGTGCCGGAGATTGCCTGCTTGCGCGACCCGACAAGAGGCGGCGCGGCGGCGACGCTGAACGAGCTGGCGGCGCAGTCGGGGACGGGAATCTTGCTGGACGAGGAATTGCTCCCCGTCCGTCCCGAGGTCGAAGGCGTCTGCGAGCTGCTGGGCTTCGAGCCGCTGTATCTTGCCAACGAAGGAAAGCTGATCGCTTTCGTGCCCGCTGAAAAAACGGAGACGCTGCTCAAAGTTATGCACACACATCCCTATGGAAAAGAAGCGCGGCGAATCGGCGCCGTCACGGACAAGGCGCCGGGGCAGGTGGCGATGAAGACGGCGCTGGGCGGAATCCGCATCGTGGATATGCCGACGGGCAGCCTGGTGCCGCGGATTTGTTGAAATCAACAATGAAAGCATAGGGCAAATGATAGGTAAATTAATCTTGCGTGCCCTATAATCTTGCGCTATGATATATCATATAAAGGAAGAGGTGCGGGATGACTTGGGCGGAATTGGAAAGGAAATTGATGCGGGAAAGCAAATGCAGGCATACCGGGGAACGCGCAGGTCATGCGGAGTGGACGAATCTTGAAACAGGCAAGAAATTCACGATGGGGCGTCATTCGTCCCAAGAGGTTCCGAAAGGAACATTGCATAGCATCCTGAAAATGGCAGGGTTAAAATAAAATGGAGGGATTGGCATGAAATATGTATATCCTGCGGTATTCCGAAAGGACAAGGAAATGCCGGATACATGGAATGTCGAGTTTCCCGATGTCGAGGGGGCAATTACCTGCGGCTATTCTCTGTATGAAGCCATGGAACTGGCGGAGGACGCGTTGGCGGGAATTTTGTGCAGCTGGGAAGATTTCAAGGCGGGGCGTTCGCAATCTCCGATGAAGAATCGTATTGTGGAACCGACGCCTCTTGAAAAAGTCGTTGCCGAGCCGGACGAATATTCGACACTCGCATTTGCAACGCTTGTCACGGTTGACACCGACGCATACCGGGAACTGCTGAAGAAGACTGAGGATGACAAGACAATGAAAGTCGCATAACAAAATAAAAACGCGTTTCCTTTCGTTCCGAAAAATTTTCGGGACGGAAGGATTTTTTTTGCCGAAAAGAGAATATTTTTATATGCTTTTCATAGAGAGACTTTAACATAGGAAAAAATGATGAAGGGGGGGAAGAGGATGGATATGTATATGGATTATTTTTCCTCGACGCCACAGGGATTCTCAATCTCTTTGCCGGGGCATCTTCGCAGCCTCCTGTCCACGATGGAAATACTGGATATCCTCGACATTTTTCTTGTCGCTATCATTCTTTATGAAATATACGTAATGCTCGAGGACACGCGCGCGATTACGCTTGTCAGGGGAATCATTTTTTTGCTGGCGCTGACGCTTGTGGCGAATTGGTTCAATCTGCACGTCATTTACTGGTTGCTGTCGAAAGCGGCGACGCTGCTCTTCGTCGCGATGCCCATCGTCTTCCAGCCGGAGCTGCGGCGGGCGCTGGAACATCTGGGCGAAGGAAGGTTCCTGGCACATTCGTCTTTTTTGAATGACGAGGATGCGGAGAACGTGATCCAGGAGCTGGACTCGGCGCTCCGGGAACTGTCGGCGGTGAAGACCGGCGCGTTGATCGTCGTTGAAAGGAACATGGGACTCAACGACATCTGCCGGACCGGCGTCCAGATTGACGGTCTTGTGTCAAAGGAATTTTTAAGAAACATTTTCTTCGTGAATACGCCGCTGCATGACGGCGCGGCGGTGATCCGGGGCAAACGCGTCATTGCTGCCGGCTGCCTTTTGCCGCTGACGGACAACCGGACGCTGTCGACGGAGCTGGGGACGCGGCATCGCGCGGCTATCGGGCTTTCGGAGCAATGCGACGCGCTGGTGCTTATTGTCAGCGAGGAGACGGGCATTATCTCGGTGGCGGAAAACGGGCACATTCATCGGAAAATTGATTCCATCCAGCTCAAGGAATACCTGAGACCGATTTTTGCGCCGGAAAAAATGAGCCTGAAGGAAATGATCATGAACTGGAGGAAGAAAAAGAAATGAACAGCCTGCAAGGGTTTTTCCTTCACAATCTGACGGCGAAGATTGTCGCTTTGATTGCTGCTTGCGTGCTTTGGGTGTTCGTGATGAACGACCAGAACCCGCCGACGGAAACCGGTTTTTCTGTGCCCTTGACCTTGCTGAATTCGCCGTCCGAGGCCCGCGTGGGGCAAAGCGCGGAAAGTGTGCGGGTCAAGCTGCGCGCGCCGCGGTCGGCTCTCGCAGCGATCAACACGGACGAGATCCATGCGTTTGTCGATTTGGCGGGGCTGGAGCCGGGAACACATCCGCTCCATGTGCAGACGGTGATTCCGCAGGGCACGGAGGTCGTGTCCGTACTGCCGGAGACGGTGACGTTCACGATTGATCCGATTATCCAAAAACGTATGCCTATCCGCCTTGTCCGCATCGGGTCGCCGCCTTCGGGGCTGACAGTTTCGGGCATTGAGCCGGATACGCGCATGATCACGATTGTCGGTCCGCAGTCCCTGATCAAGAATGTTGCCGAGGTTGTCGGCGCTGTGCCGGTCCCGAGCTCGGTGAACGGCGATATCGATCTCGACGTCTCGTTGACGCCGGTGGACGAGGACGGGGAGCATGTCGAGGGAATCCGCGTCGTGCCGAAGGAAATCTCGGCGCATGTGAGCTTCGCACGGAGTCTCTCTCGCAAGGTGGTCGAAGTGAAGCCGACAATCGAAGGTTTTGTGGCAGCCGGCTATACGCTGGCGGATATCCGCGTGGAGCCGGCGCGCATCGAGCTCGCAGGAGCAAGCTCTACGCTGGACTCATTGACGTCCGTGGCGACGGAACCAATCCAGGTGGCCGGATTGACGGACTCGGCAGTTCAGACGGTATCGTTGGTGCTGCCGGAGGGCACGACGGTCACGAACAAGGCGGTGACCGTGCGTCTCGTGATT
>JAGAZS010000343.1 GCA_017939945.1 Schwartzia sp. (in: firmicutes) | reverse complement strand
TAATGCGCCATGCCGAGGCCGAAAAGCTCCCAGTTGCCGCTGTGCAGAGTCGCGAGGACGCCGCCCTTGCCGCTTTCAAAAGCTTTCGTCGCCTCCGGGTCCGCCGTGTAGCCAATGTATTTTTCCACGTCCTTTGCGATAATCGGGGCGCGGAGTCCCTCGACGCCCATCGGGCCGTAGCGTTCAAGGCCTGCACGGAGAATCCGCT
This sequence comes from Schwartzia sp. (in: firmicutes), assembly GCA_017939945.1. Lineage (GTDB taxonomy): Bacteria > Bacillota > Negativicutes > Selenomonadales > Selenomonadaceae > RUG12372. The sequence goes on along the minus strand of JAGAZS010000343.1, from coordinate 4,508 downwards.
CCGTTTCCGCTTCGTCCGCGCCGAAATATTCGCGTAGGCTGAGCCGCGCGCGATTTTTACGATGCTCAGGCAGAAAATGCCAGACGCCGGAGCCGATCAGGCGTCCCAGTGAGGCTGCGCCGCTTTCGGGCAGCATCCGGCAAAATCCGGCGAACGCCAATGTCGCCCAATACACCGGATACGATGTGATTTTCAATGCAAACACCTGCCGCCCCATCTAATAATAACGCAAACAAACTATTCTTATTCTATCAGAAAAACGCGCAAATGGCAAAAAAATAACGGCGCTCAACATTTTTGGCGCCGTATTCTATTCTTTTTCCGCATCGTTTTTTCGCATTTCCTGCACCGATTGCCAGCGGTCATGCTCAATAAACCATTCGTCGCCGTGCTCCTGGATCCAGCGCACGGATTTCCAACGGTCGTGGAGCCAAAACCATTCTTCGGGGTAGGCGCGGATATGGTCTTCCAGCACGCGCCCGACTTCCTTCGTCGCCGCGAGGATGTCGGCTTTCTTGTCCTTCGTGTTCGGCACGGGAATCGGCGGATGGATGATACCCCTGTGTCGCCCGTCGGCGAGCCGCGTGATATAAATCGGGATGACCGGGAGCTTTTGGTGGCGGGCGAGAGTCGCGGGCCCCTGCGCGAAGTTCGTCGGCCGTCCGAACCAGTCGATGACGACGCCGTCGCGGACGCTGACGTCCTGGTCCATCAAAAGGCCGATGGCCCAGCCCTCTTTCAGCATCTTGAACATTTCGCGCACGTCGTTCTTGTAAGTGACGTGCATGCCGACAAGGCGGCGGTTCTCGGTGATGAAGCGGTCGGAGCCGGATTCCTTCTGTTTCATGCCGACGGCAACCAGAGGAACGCCGGCTTCGGCCAACGCGCCGCCGAGAAGCTCCCAGTTGCCGCAGTGCGAGGTCGCGAACACGACGCCGCGCCCAAGGGCGAGAATTTTTTTGACTTCGTCGAGGCCTTCCAGTTCGACGCGCTCGTGCAGCCGTCCCTTGAGCTTCGGGAAACGCAGGACTTCAAAGGCCATCGGTCCGAACCGCACCCAGCTCGCTTTCGCGATCCTTTCGGCTTCCGTCTCGGAAACGCCGAGGCATTGCATGACGTTGTCGACGGCCATTTTTCGGCGCTTTTTCGGAACGAGGGGCCAAGTCAGCGCTCCGAGGGTTTCGCCGAGCCAGTTGCAGACGGATTCCGGCAGCAGGCAGCAGAAAAAACTCAAGCACTTTTCGAGGTAATAAACGACCATAAATCAGGCGTCCTCGCTTTTTGCCGCTTTCTTCTCCAGTTCCTTGATCCGTTTCATCAGCGCCGGGAGCTTTCGGAGCGCCGACTGCATCCGCAGCCATTCCTGATGGGTCTGCACCGGGAAGCCCGCGCCGAAATATCCTTCGGGCATATCGCCGATGATGCCGCTTCGTGCGGCGTAGGTGGAATTGCCGCCGATATGGATATGGCCGACGGTGCCGACCTGGCCGCCGAAGGTCACGTTCGGGCCTGTGGACGTTGAGCCGGAAATGCCCGTCTGGGCGACGATGATATTGTTTGCGCCGATGCGGCAGTTGTGCCCGATATGGACGAGATTGTCGATCTTCGTGCCGTGGCCGATGACGGTGGAGCCTGTCGTCGCGCGGTCAATGCCGACGTGCGCGCCGATTTCCACATCGTCTTCGACGACGACGTTGCCGACCTGCGGCACCTTCGTATGGACGCCGTCCTTCGTCGTGAAGCCGAAGCCGTCCGAGCCGATGACCGCCGAGCTGTGGATTACGGAGCGCTTCCCGACGCGGCAATGCTCGCGGACGGTGGCGTTGGAGTATATGACGGCGTTTTCGCCGACAGTCGCGTACTGCCCGATATAGACATGCGGATAAATCACCGCGCCGCTTTCGACGACGGCGTGGGCGTCCACGACGGCAAAGGGCATGACGGTCGCGTCTTCGGCAATGCTGGCTTCCGGTCCGACGTAGGCCAGATCGCTGACGCCTTTCGGGAAGGAAAGGGGCGGCGTGAAAACGTCCAAGAGCTTCGCGAAAGCCGCCCTCGGATCGGCGACGTAAATCGCCGGAATCGGGAATTCCTCGGTCCCTTCGGGCAGCAGGATAGCGCCTGCCTTTACCGCTTTCGCAGCCTGGATGTGCGGCTCGACGGCAAAGGTGACGTCAGTTTCCCGAGCCATTTCAAGGTTCGCGACGCCCTCGACGGTCAGCGAGGCGTCGCCCGCGAGCCTGCCGCTTACCAGTTTCGCGATTTCTCCCAGCGTCATTTTCATCGTCATATCCTCATTTCAGCTTTTCCAGCAAATCTTCCGTTATATCGACGCCGCCGTAAAGGACGGATTTTTGGAAGGAACTGTTGTCCAATACTACGTCGAGCTTTTTCGCCTTGGCGATTTCGTCGACGGCGACGTCAAGCTTCTGCGTCATGCGCGTCTGGTACTGCGCCTGGAGCCCCTGCATCTGGAGACGAGCCTCCTGCTGGATGCGCTGCGCTTCGGCGGCGGCTTCCTGCTGGAGCTTCTGCATATCCTCCTCCGCTTCCTTCTGGAGCGACTGTCCCAGCTCGTCTGCCTCCGCCTGGAGCTGGTCGGCTTCCTCCTGCGACTTCGGCGGATTTGCCTGTACCTTTTGGTTGAATTCGTCTTCCTTGGCCTGGAATTTCGCCGCGATTTCGTCCTGCTTTTTCTTGAAATTCTCTTCCAGCGCGGCCTGCTTTTCTTTCATTTTTGCTTCCAGCTCGGTCTGCTTTTCCTTGAGCTTCGCCGTGGCCTCGTCTTGCAGCGCCTTAATCTGCCCCGCTTCGCGATCGATGCGGTCCGCGTTGTAGTAACCGACGACGGTCTGCTTCTCCGAGCAGCCCGCAATCCACAAAGGCGCCGCGAGAAGCAGCGCCGCGCCGACGCCTCGCGTCAGCCTGCCTAACTTCATCAATTTGATTCCTCATTTCCCTGTGTTCATTCTTTTTTGTTGACTTTTTCGATTTCCTTTATTAGTTCTTCGGTCAGATCGACGGCCGTGACGCCGACGACGCGAAGCCCCGCCGCGGGATCGGTGCCGACGCCGGCAATCGGAAGCCCCGCAGTCACGGGCGACGCATAGACGATGGAAAGATGGTGGAGGACGGCGAGCTTCGCCGCTTTTCCGGCCAATTCCAGCGTCAGGCCGTCTTCCAGCGCCGTGATTTCCTGCTCCTTCGCCCGAAGAGCGGTACGGATTTCCGTCAGGCGCATCCGGAGTTCCACGGAGTCCAGCATGTTCTTCTGGAGAGCTTCAAGGTTCCGGGCCTGCGCTTCGCTGCGTTTCCGCATTTCCTCGGCGCGAAGGCGCTCGTCCGTCTCCTGCTCCAGCGCCGCGAGCGAGACGCCGTGCTCCGCCGCCAGCGCTTCCTTGAACGCCCGGATTTCCGCCTCGTATTTCAGGTGCAGATCGTACAGGTGACGGCCCCGCTCCCGCTGAAGGTTTTCCAGATGGCGTTTCAGGTCGGCGACGGTTTCTTCGGACAGCCGCATGACGTCGGCGTTGTCGATCTTGAGCTGCGTATTGAAAATTTCGTTGAAATACGCGGCGTTGATTTCGCCCCGCGCGGCGTCGTAAAGTGCGCGGGTTTCCTCGCGCTTTGCCTTTTCCGCCTCGGCGAGCTTTTCCATGAATTCGCCGTATTCCTTGATCAGCACTTGTTTTTTCTTCTGATCGACGGCGTCGTCAAAAGGCTTTTTGATGGCGTCGGGCGCGGCCATCTTGAGAAGCTGCCGTTCCCCGCGGGCCAGCGCATCCGAAAGCTGCGCGTGCTCGCCGCGCAGACGCAGCAGCGTGCCGTATTCGGGATGCTTGCGAACAACCTCGCCGAGCCGTACGACGCCGGATTCCTCGGCGGATTGGGCGGAGGGGTCAGTCGCCGGGGGAGAGACCTTGTCGCCCGGATGGACGAAAAGCCAGCCGAGGACAATCCCGCCCAGGACGAGCAAGGAGAGCAAACCGACGAAAAGCGGCTTGCGTCCGCTTTCCGCCGAACGGCTCCCGTCGGTGTTGCCCATGCCTTCACTCTCCCCCTAGAAAAGTACCGAGCGCATATTCACGCTCGGTACAAAAAATGCGTATGGATGTCTGTGCAGTTCCTTACTTCGCCATCTTGCGGATGACGTCCTAGGTGATGTCCGTGCCGCCGTAAACAACAGCGCCCTTGTCGATGACGACCTGCAGACCCTTCGACTCGGCGACGGCCTTGACCTCGGCCTCGACCTTCTTCTGGATCGGCTCGATCAGAGCCTGCTGCTTCTGCGCGAGCTTCTCCTGCGTCTGCTGGTACAGGTTGGCCTTATCTTCCTCGCTCATGCCGGCGGACTTGGAATCAAACTCCTGCTTCGCTTCCTCGACGGCAAGCTGCATCTTCGTGTTCGCATCCTGCAAGTCGGTGGACTGTCCCATGACCTGACGGAAATCGACGACGCCGACGCTGGAGGACGCCGCCGCCGCGGTGCCGCCGGTCAGGCCGCCCAT
>JAGAZS010000342.1 GCA_017939945.1 Schwartzia sp. (in: firmicutes) | reverse complement strand
TCCTCCGCAAGCGGCTCCGACGTAAACACGTCGACGGCCGCGCCAGCGACCTGCCCGCTCTTCACCGCGTCTGCAAGATCCTGCTCGTTGATGATGCCGCCGCGCGCGCAGTTCACGAAACGCACGCCCTTCTTCATCTTGGCGATGTTGTCCTTGTTGAACATATCCCGGGTCTCGTTCGTCAGCGGCATATGAACCGTGACGAAATCCGAGCGCTGGATGATGCCGTCGAGATCGACAAGCTCAAGCCCCATGGCCTGCGCCCTTTCCTCATTCACATAGGGATCGTAGCCGATGACCGTCATGCCGAAAGCCGCCGCGCGCTTCGCGATGCCGCTGCCGATGCGCCCGAGACCGACGATGCCGAGGGTCTTTCCCATCAACTCGACGCCCGTGTACTTCTTGCGATTCCACTCGCCCTTCTGGGTCGTCTCGTTGGCCACCGCGATATGGCGCGCCATCGCCAGCATCATGCCCATCGTGTGCTCGGTAGCCGCCGTCGTGTTGCCGCCCGGGGAATTGATAACGATAATGCCGCGGTTCGTCGCCTCCGGCACATCGATATTGTCCACGCCGACGCCGGCGCGGCCGATGATCTTCAGATTCTTCGCCGCCGCCAATACGTCCTTCGTCACCTTCGACGCCGAACGCACAATCAGCGCGTCATAGTTCCCGATAGTCGCGACCAGCTCGTCCGCCGAGATCTTGTCCTTGACGTCGACCTCGAAGCCCGCCTCCCGCAAAATCTCAATACCGCGCGCCGAGACGCCGTCTGCTGCCAATACTTTCATTGACGCTTCTCCCCTTCATCATAGATTCAAAATTCAAAATACAAAATCCATAGATATTATAATGCCTTAGTTCAGAGTTTGTCAAAGACAAACTCTCCTCCGTGGCATTTCGACGAGGCAGAATTATTCTGCCTCGTCATATCATGTTAAAGAATGAAAATCCATGCTTATGGAAGAAAAGGATTCCTTTGGGCCGAAAATTTTCTGCCGATATTTTTCAAAGCACCCTTTCCTTTTTTATCCGTTTCGTATATAATATAGGCAGGAATAGTTTATGTTTGTGCTGGAATTATGGGAAGGGAGTCTTACTTATGGCAACTGTCAGCGCAACTGCAAGAAACACAGTGATGATGTATCAGTTCGCGGCAAAATCGCTGAACGGCAGCACGTCGAACCGCTCGATGCAAGGGCTTCTCGGAGGCCTTTCCTCGTCGAACTCCGCATGGTCGAACATCACCAGCGCCGCGGGCAACGGGCTTTCGTATGCCAACGCCGTCGCGTCCAACCGCACCTCGCTTTCGAGCCTGCTTTCCGAATACGACTCGACGAAGAAGAAGTTCACCACCGAATACGGCTCTGCGATGAGCGATCTCGCCAAGGCCTCGAAAGCTTTGAAGGACACAAACTTCAATGTGTCCGAGGTCGGAGATTTGGCGAAAACGGCGGCAAGCACGACGACTGCCGACACGACGAAAACGGCGGACACGAAAATCGCCGCCGAGAAGAAAATCGAGGAAAACACGAAGGCCGCCGTCGGCGCGGTACAAGATTTTGCAAAAGCGTACAACAGCGCCGTCAATTTCCTGAAGGACAACAAGGACGTCTCGAACCGCGTCTCCGCGCTCTCGAATTCCTTCAACGACGCCGGGTACTTCGCGCGTTCGCTGTCCAAAGTCGGCGTCACGGTCAAATCCACCGGCGAGCTTTCAGTGGACACCGAGAGGCTCACGAAAGCGCTGAAGGACGACCCGAAGTCGGTGGAGAATATCCTCGGCAAGGACGGCTTTGCCGGGCGCACCGAGAAGAAGGTGGAAAACGCCCAGCGCCAGAGCGACAAGATGTTCCCGTCTGTCTCTTCGATGATGGGTTCCTCGGTCTCCGACGCGAAACGCATGTATTCGGCGAACACGGTGAACCGCTCGATGGGCTACGAAAGCGTCGGCTCACTGCTGAACATGTACTTCTGAAAAAAACCGCAAAAGGGCTGCCGCATGAAGACAAAGTTCATGGGCAGCCCTTTTTCTGATGATGAGGTCACGAAGCTTATGATACAAAAAACACTGGCCACCGACAACACGGACAAGCTTTTGGAATATGTGCAGGGTCTCAAAGAGACGCCCGAATATAAAAGCTCCGGCGAAAAACTGGTCATCTTCAGCGCCCCCGCAGATTCCGCCGAGAATATAGAACAGCGGAACGCGCTCCTTTCCGCCTCCATGCCCGACGCGAAGATTGTCGGCATGACGACGACGGAAAAACGGCGCGACGAAGGCGACGCCGTACCGGCAGAGGAAAGCTATTCCTTCCTGCTCATGGATCGGGCACGGGCCGATCTCTTTTTCTACGACTGCGGGGAAATGACCGTACAGGAAGCGGGGCGGCAATGCCTTCAGGCAATCCGCGGCATAGAGGATACGGCGTGCGTCCTTGTCTTTTCGGCGGGACTCGAATGCGAAATCGAGCAATTCATCATGACCGCAGCCGGCGACGGCGTATCCGACGTGCCGATCCTCGGCGCGCAGTCCGGCGGCGGACGCCCCTGTCTTTGCGGCAGCTTTTTCGACGGCAGGACGACAGAGCGCGGCGTCGCGGCGGTTGTGTTTCACGGCCCCGATCTCCATATCCGTTACAATTATGACATGGGCTGGAAGGCAATCGGCAGGGAAATGACCGTCACCGGCACCGACGGGGCAAACCGCGTGACGGGCGTCGACCATATCCCGCCGACGGAAGTATATCGAAAATACCTCGGCGTGGAGCCGGACGCATATTTCGCGGAAAACGTCCGCGAATTCCCGTTCATCACCTTCCGCGGCGAGCGCGAAGTGGTCAGGACGCCGATCGATTGCGGGAAAGACGGCAGCCTGCATTTCACCGCGAAAATCAACGAGGGCGACAAAGTGCGCCTCTCCTACGCCAACCCGAAGCGGCTCATGGAAAATACGCGGATCTATGCCGATTCCATGCGCAGTTTCGACCCGCAGGCGCTTTTCCTCGTCGTCTGTGAAAACCGCCTGCGTTTCCTGAACGAGCAGGCCGCCTCCGACGTCGCCGCCTACCGAAGCTTCATGCCCCAAACCTCGTGGATTCGTGGGCGCACGGCAATCATGCTCGACAGGAAAGGCGGAGGCGTCGTCAATTCCGCCGTCGTGTCCGTAGGGCTCAGGGAAGGGGCGCAAAATCGCGGCGACGCGGAGCGCCCGACAGCCATTTCCCCGGACACATCCGCGAAGGGAGTAATCCCGTTGGAACGGCGGCTGGCCATGCTCCTCGAAAAGACGGCGAAGGATATGGAGGATATGGCGGTGGAGGCCAATGCCGCCAACGCCGCGAAGTCCGAATTCCTCTCCATGATGGCCCACGATATGGCGACGTCCGTCAACGCCG
>JAGAZS010000341.1 GCA_017939945.1 Schwartzia sp. (in: firmicutes) | reverse complement strand
TAGAGGAATACAAAATCAGTTCGATTCCCCGATAGACTTCATTTCACCGTATTTTTGAAGAGTTACAATCGCAGCTTTTGTGGCACATTCGTAAATAAACATTACAAATGCGGCATCGGAACCGTCAATGGATTTCCCGGTACTCTCAATGTCTTTACGAATCTGCTCCAAAACAACACGTTGTAGTTTTTCGGCATCAACCATTATCATCACCCCCTTTCGTGAAGATTATATCACGGCGGGCGGCGGAAAGGAGTGGAGGACGTGCAAATCGGATACGAAGATTCAGAGGCTCCGGTCAAAGTGACGATTATCGGCGAGCCGAAAAAGAAGCGGTCATTCGATGAAAGTTGCATCGCGCTGACTGGAATGGATGTGGCGTGGTTCGTCCGGGAGCTTCAGCGGAATCGAAACGGAGAATTTGACGACATCTTCGAGGACGCAGGGAAAAAGCGGAAACGCGCCGGACGGAGAAAGGAGAGGGTCCCAGCATGAAGGTTCAAAGCAAAGAACGAATCAAGCGAAGAAAAGCAGAGTGCATGAAGAAGATCGGCGTGGCGTTTTTGCTCATGGCGGCGGCGTTTTTCTCACTGGGCGGATACGAAGGGGAGCAGGAGCGCGTAGAAACGACATACATTGTCAAGAGCGGAGATACGCTTTGGGACATCGGCGAGATGTTCCTTGAAAAGAACACGGGCGGGCGGCGCTATATCCTCGAATTTATTGAGGGCATCCGCGAAATCAATCCAGAACTCGCGAAGCGCGGCAGCGACATCTATCCGGGACAGGTCCTGCGCATCAGTTATTTTGTCAAGAAACAGTGACGGAAGGAGCATATCAATGGATGAAAAGGTAAAAAGCATACTCCAAAAACAGCTTGAAATCTTGGCGGAGGAAGCGGAAGTGTTACACGGCGAGGCGGACAAAGATGTGGCGAAGCGTGTCGAGAAACTCTGTGCCATCGAGCAACGAATTACGGAGATTGCGGAAACGATGAAGGTGAACGGCTGGTGAGATTGAAAGGCGGGCGGCTGTAATGAATATTTGCAAGGCGAAGGGATGCACGCGGGCGGCGGATGGAAACGCGAAGTATTGCAGTTTTCATAGGTCAGTGTTCGGACGGGCGAAGCAAAAGAAAATCCAGAAAGCGGTATGGAAGAAGGCAAGACAGGGGGAGAGGACGGTATGAAGGAAAGCTATGTATGCGACGGCAACTCATACTGGAAAAGGTACGTCTGGGGATTCAGCGACGACAGCTTCAATAAGGAGAAGTTCCGGGATCTGGATACTGCTCTTTATGTAGCACGAATGAGAGCCGCGAAAGAGAAAATGGGGGAACATGAGCATATCTATATAGGCGAGGTCGGCAAACTTTGGTCGCCGGAGATCGACGGAGAGGGAATCATCGACATGATGCGCGATATGGCAGAGGCGGACGTGGGGGACGCGGCGGAAGGATATTTGGAAAGCGTGCCGGACTATGCCGTAAAAGAGCTGACGGACGCGCTGACAAAAGCGTTCAGAGAGTGGATGATTGCAAACGGATATGTACCGACGTTCTACACGGTAGAGAATATCAAGGAATACGAGGTAGGAAGAGTGGTGCAAGCATGATGTTGGGGGACGTTGGCATGGTTATCTGCCTGCTCGCTTTTGCGGCGACAATCGTAGCTGTGATGAAAATGGCAGACGATGAAATCGAACGGACGAAATGGACGGATGACGATGATGACTGACTACTGGAAGTTCTTCAAACGGGCGGCGGCAATAGGATTCATATATGGATGGCTGTGCGGATTCTTCCTCGCGTTGTGGGCGTGGTTCACGCTTGGGCTTTAGGAGAGGGATATGGCAAGAGTATATAAAGTAATCGCGGAAATCACATTCAGGAAAACATATATCGTCGGGGCGCTGAATGAGGACGATGTACAGGAAACAGTGAGCAAGCTTCTGGAAGAGACAACAAGGAACGATCTCGACGATGGATGGAACATCATAGAGAAAGAAGTTCGGGACGTGAGTACGCTGGAATAAGGAGAGGGACATGAAGAAAACAACAATAGAGTGGTGTGATTCCACATGGAATCCGGTGACGGGGTGCTTCCACGGATGCGAATATTGCTACGCAGAACGGATAGCGGATCGGTTCGGGGGATCGATTGAGACTTGCCCGGATGGGACACTTCACGAGCTGGAAGAAAAATTCTACGCCGATCCGTCCACATGGGTCGCGAAGCAAGGGGAAAGTCTTTTCCGCGCATATCCTTGGGGATTTGACCCGACATTCCACAAGTACAGATTGCATGAGCCGCAAAGATGGAAAGAGCCGCGCAAGATATTCGTCTGTTCAATGGCCGACCTTTTCGGTGCATGGGTGCCGGACGAATGGATCGAGGAAGTTTTTGAGGCCTGCGAGATGGCAGCGTGGCACACGTATTTATTCATCACGAAGAATCCGGCGCGGTATCTCCAATTATTTCACGACGGGAAAATACCGGCTCGACACAATATGTGGTACGGAACGACAATCACAAACCCGGACAGCCCGTATGTATTCAGTTCCCTTGGTGTGTTCAATCTTTTTTTGAGCGTTGAACCGATATTGGAAGACATGGGGATATGGAGCAAGAGCGTTGACGAGATAAGTATAAAGTGGGTTATCGTGGGCGCGGAAACGGGCAACCGAAAAGGAAGGGTTATACCGAAAAAGGAATGGATTGATAACCTTGCTATCCAGTGCGACTACTTTAGGATTCCGATTTTTATGAAGGACAGTCTGATTCCGATTGTTGGCGAGGAAAATATGCGGAGGGAATTTCCAATAGGGCTTTTATAAGAAGGGCGGGCGGCTTATGAAGAACATGACAGCGAGGGATTATTTGAAAATCGTACGTCAAATATGCACCGTGGAAGAAGCGGCGGGAAGATGCACTTCAGGGGAAGAGCAAGAAAAAATATGTCCGTTATGGAATTTTGGATGCGGTGTTCCGAAAGAGCCGGAAGACGTCGATACGTTGATTGAGATTGCATTGAATTACAAAGTTCCTCCAGAGGGCGCCTGCTGGAAGTGC
>JAGAZS010000340.1 GCA_017939945.1 Schwartzia sp. (in: firmicutes) | reverse complement strand
GGCACGGGAAGTTAGGTGGTACCACGGAAGATTGCTCTTTCGTCCTTCGGGATGAAAGGGCTTTTTATTTTTAGGAAACAACGAATAAGTCAAGTCGTGGCTCTGTCGAGGGATTTTTTCGTCAGGCAAGGAAGAGACCGTGAAGGCGTAGCATCGCTACGTCGAACGGTTCTCTGACGCGGCATGACGGAAAAAGACCAGGCAGAGGCGCGGCGGGACTTGTTTGTTGTTTCCTCAGGAGGTTATTCTGATGCCGGAGACGGGGAACATGATTCCGAAGGTGTACGATCCGAAGTTGTTCGAGAAAAAATGGTATGATTTTTGGGAAACGAGCGGGTTTTTCCACGCGGAGGTGGAGAAGGACAAAAAGCCGTTTTCAATCGTGATCCCGCCGCCGAATGTGACGGGACAGCTTCACATGGGGCATGCGATGGACAACGCACTGCAGGATATCCTGATTCGCTGGCGCCGGATGCAGGGGTACAATACGCTCTGGATGCCGGGCTGCGACCACGCGGGCATTGCGACGCAGGCGAAGGTCGAGGAGTCGCTTCGCGAGGAAGGTCTTTCGCGCTACGATCTCGGGCGTGAGAAATTCCTGGAGCGCGTCTGGGCCTGGAAGGAAAAATTCGGCAGCCGCATCATGTCGCAGCTCCGTTCCCTCGGCTCGTCCTGCGACTGGGCGCGGGAGCGATTCACGATGGACGAGGGCTGTTCTCGGGCGGTGCGCGAGGTGTTTGTCAGCCTCTATGAAGAGGGGCTGATCTATCAGGGCATGCGCATCACCAACTGGTGCCCGCGCTGCAATACGGCGCTGTCCGACCTCGAGGTGGAGCATGAGACGGAACAGGGGCATCTCTGGCATCTCGTCTATCCGGTTGAAGGTTCGGATGAGAAGGTCGAGATCGCTACGACGCGGCCGGAGACGATGTTCGGCGATACGGGCGTCGCGGTGCATCCCGACGACGAACGATACAAGCATCTGATCGGCAAGACGCTGATCCTGCCTGTGGTCGGACGGAGGATTCCGCTGTTCGCCGATGAGTACGTCGATCCGAAGTTCGGCACCGGCGCGGTGAAGGTGACGCCGGCCCACGACCCGAACGACTTCGAGATGGGCAACCGTCACAACCTGGAACAGGTTGTAGTCATCGAGAACGACGGCACGATGGGCGAGGGCGCGGGAAAATACGCGGGGCTCGACCGGTACGAGTGCCGCAAGCAGCTGGTCAAGGAACTGGAAGAGACGGGCGTCCTGGTCAGGACCGAGAAGCACGAGCACGCGGTGGGCCATTGCTCCCGCTGTCATACGACGGTGGAACCGTTGGTGTCGAAGCAGTGGTTCGTGAAGATGGAATCGCTGGCGAAGCCCGCCATCGAGGCTGTGAAGGACGGACGCATCAAGTTTGTGCCGGAGCGCTTTGCGAAAATTTACACGGGCTGGCTCGAAAATATCCGCGACTGGTGCATTTCCCGCCAGCTCTGGTGGGGCCATCGGATTCCGGTCTGGTACTGCGACGACTGCGGCGAGGCGTCGGCTTCCCGCGAGGATATTACGGTCTGCCCGAAGTGCGGCAGCAAGAATATCCGGCAGGACGAGGATGTGCTGGACACCTGGTTCAGTTCCGGTCTTTGGCCCTTCGAGACGATGGGCTGGCCCGAGGACACCGAGGAGCTTCGTCATTTCTATCCGACCAGCGTGCTGGTGACGGGATACGACATCATTTTCTTCTGGGTCGCCCGTATGGTGATGCAGGGGCTGAAATTCGGCAAGGACATCCCGTTCCGCCATGTGGTCATCCACGGCCTCGTCCGGGACAGCCAGGGACGGAAAATGTCGAAATCTCTCGGCAACGGCATCGATCCGGTGGAAGTCATCGACAAGTACGGCGCGGACACGCTGCGCTTCATGCTGGTGACGGGCAACACGCCGGGCAACGATATGCGCTTCTACTGGGAGCGCGTGGAGTCGGCGCGGAATTTCGCGAACAAGCTCTGGAACGCGTCGCGCTTCATGCTGATGAATCTCGAAGGCTTCGACAAGAGCTTTGTGCCCGAAAAGGCTGATTTCGAGCTGTCCGACCGGTGGATCCCTTCGCGTTATGCGAAGACGGCGGCGGGCGTCACCGAGAATCTCGAAAAGTTCGAGCTTGGCGAGGCGGCCCGCGCGATTTACGAATTCATCTGGAGCGAGCTCTGCGATTGGTATATCGAGCTGGCAAAGCCGCGCCTCTACGACAAGGAAAACGAGCGTCCGCGGCGGACGGCCCAGTATGTGCTGGGCTATGTGCTGGAACACACGCTTCGTCTCTTGCATCCGTTTATGCCGTTCATCACCGAGGAGATCTGGCAACGCGTGCCGCATGAGGGCAAGAGCGTGATGGTCACGGCGTGGCCGACGGGCGAGGAAGGCAAGATTGACGAGGATGCCGAGACCGCGATGACGGCCATCATGGAGACGATCAAAGCCATCCGCAATATGCGCGCCGAGGCGGGGGCGCAGCCGGGCAAGAAGAGTGAGGCGATTCTTCATATCGCGGACGAAAATCTGCGTGATGTTTTTGCGGCGAACGAAGGTTATCTCAAGGGGCTTGCGGATACGGAACCGCTCACGCTCTGCGGCACGGACGCGGCGAAGCCGGAGAACGCCATGACGGCTGCCGTGGGCGGCGTCGGCGTCTATCTGCCGTTGAAGGGCCTTATTGACGTGGAAAAGGAAACGCAGCGCCTGACGAAGGAACTGGAAAATCTCGACCGGGAAATCGAGCGCGCGAAGAAGAAGCTCTCGAACGAGAACTTTACCGCGAAAGCACCCACCGAGGTCGTGGAAAAGGAACGCGCGAAGCAGAAAGATTATGAGGAAAAGCGAGCGGTCATGGCGGAGCGCTTGCGCCATTTGGCTTCGCTGTAAGTTTTTCTAAGCCCTCTCTATGGGGCGAAACAGTCCAGTGGACTGTTTCGGGACTGCCGAAGGCGGTGGGTGAGGTTTTAAATGACATATCAACAGGCATTGGATTATCTCGCGTCGCTGAACAGGTTCGGGATGCGGCTGGGATTGTCGCGGATTTTGCGGCTGGCGGAGCTTTTGGGCAACCCGCAGGACGCGTATAAAACAATCCACATTACCGGCACCAACGGTAAAGGATCGGTTTCCGCGCTGACGGCGGCGGCACTTTCGGCTTCCGGGCTTCGGACGGGACTTTTCACGTCGCCGCATCTTTTTAAATATAATGAAAGAATGCGTGTGGACGGAGCGGATATTTCCGACGAGGACTTTACGCGGATAATTGTGCGGACTAAGGACGCGGCGGAGAAAATGATCGCCGAAGGCGGGGAAAGTCCGACGCAGTTTGAGGTGTTGACGGCGGCAGCGTTCCTGTACTTTGCCGAGCAAAAGGTGGATTACGCGGTAATCGAGGTCGGGCTGGGCGGCTTGCTCGACTCGACGAATATCATCACGCCTGTCGCCTGCGTTATTACGAATGTGGCGCTGGAACACGCCGATATGTGCGGCGGCACACTCGCGGGCGTCGCCGAGCACAAGGCGGGGATTATCAAGGAAGACGTTCCCGTCGTGACGGCTGCGAAAGGTATGCCGCTCGATGTGATTCGCCGCACGGCACGGGAAAAGCGCGCACCGCTCTATGTGATGGGCGAGGATTTTGCCCTGCGGGAACTTTCGCAGACGTTGGAAGGACAGACGCTTTCCCTTGACGCGCCCGCACTTTCGCTATCCGATTGTCGGTATGCGATTTCACTGGTCGCGCCGTATCAGGCGGAAAACAGCGCCGTCGCGGTGACGCTGCTTTTTGTTCTCGCTCAAAACGATACGCGGATTTCGACGTCGAAGGCGGTACAATCGTTTTTACGGACGGCGTGGCCGGGGCGTTTTGAGCGGATGGACGTCGGAACGCAAAAGGTAATCGTGGACGGTGCGCACAATCCGGCGGGCGCAAAAGCGCTTCGGGAAGCATTGGATTCGGTCTTTCCGGCGGAACCGCGCGTGTTTTTGCTCGGCATTCTGCACGACAAAGCGGTTGAGGAAATACTCGACATACTGCTTCGCCCCGAAGATGTGGTTGTTGTGACGCAGCCGGACTCGGAGCGGGCGGAATTGCCGGAACGGCTTTTGCAGTCAGTGCGGAAATACGCGCGGCAAGCGGAGGCGGAGCCGGATCGTGGGTGCGCTCTTGCACGTGCTTTTGCGGCAGCGAAGGGGAAGCTGCTTTGCTGCACGGGTTCGCTTTACCTGATCGGCGATTTGCGCGAAAGGATTGTGGCGTGGAAGGAGGGAGCAGGGGATGCAGGAATCGGAGACGCTGAACAGCATTGAGCAGAAGAAGCTGCAAAGCCGTCAGCGCGCCATGGAAAAGCAATGCTATTACGCGCTCTGCGCGGAAGCCTTCTTGATCTCGATATCGCCGAATCTGGCAATTATTGCGCTGATTGTCGGCATCGTCCTTTGGCTCAGGCGCTGGATATGCGATCCGGAGTTTCATTTCCGAAGGCTGCCCTATGACGTGCCGATTTTCATCTTTGTCCTGTTCGGCGCGGCTTCCATCGCGGCCTCGCCTGATCCGGCCTTCAGCGTTTACAATTACCGCGTGCTCGTCGGTTCGTACGCGTTTACTTATTTCCTGGCGGGACAGACGCTCAGGACGGAGGAGCAGCTTCGAGGCGTCCTGAAGGCGATGGCCTGGTCGGCGGCGCTTGCCGTAATTTACGGTTTTTATCAGTTCTCGTTCGGCATCGACATCGCAGATATGAAATGGGTGGACGCCGAAGCTTTTCCCGAACTGAAAAAGCGCGTCTTCTCGACTTGGGAAAACCCGAATATCTTTGCCGGGTATTTGGGGGAGGCCATCGCGATGACTTTCGCGTTTTTCGTTCGGGCGGAGGATGAAAAAAAGCGGCTGCGCCTGGGCGTCGCGATAGCGGCGCTGGCCGCGTGTCTGGTCATGACATACGCGCGGGGCGCGTGCTTCGCTGTTATGCTGACCTTGGCGGGTTACGGCGTGATAAAGGACTGGCGTGTGCTTTTGGGGTGCCTGGCTCTCGGAGGCGTCACATTGCTTGTCGATCCCATGCTGGCGGAACGTTTGCTCTCCGTGTTCACGAAGATAGACACATCTTCGGAAATGCGGCTGGCGATTTGGGAAAGTTCCGTCGAGATGATTTTCGATCATCCGATTCTGGGCATCGGGTGGGGCGCGTATAAGCTCGTATATCCGGAGTATGATTTTTACATCAACGATCCTTCGGTAATCATTTATCACGCCCACAATATGTACCTGAATTACGCGGCGGAAATCGGCGTCATCGGCGCCGCCGCATATTTCTGGTTCTTTTTCGGCACGATGTTCAGCGCTTTCTGGGCGGCCGGAAAAGAGGAAAGCGCATTCGTGCAAAAATTTGAGCTCGGTTCCGCGCTTGCGCTCGTTTCCGTTGCGTTGGGCGGGCTGACCGACGACGTGGTCTTCAATATCCCGACTTCGATGCTGCTCTGGATGGGGTGCGCGCTTGCCATGGCGGCTCGCGGTGCGGGAACAGAAATAATAAATACGAAAACGCAGGATTAAAGGCCTATTGACTTCTGCATAAAACTTCTGAAAACGGATGGAGAAACTGCAATTTCTAAGCAGTTTCTCCATTTTCTCTAAAAACGATATATTGTGATTTTTTGTTCGCAGATACCTTCAAAATGTCCATATATGGAGAACGGATTGCTTCGGCGCTACAGCCGTCCGTTTTGCGGGAATTGTCAAAAAACACGAAGGAAAAGTAGGTCGAATTGCTTGACTATGAACCCCTAAAGTGGTACACTTATACGCGGAAGAAATTGACGTCCGAATGAACTGCAAAAACTTCTTTTTCGGGGTTCGACAGATGCGAGTAATCGGGCAGCCGGAAGGGAAGGCGGTCTGCCGGGCGTCAAAATAACGGCCGTCCACGGCCGTAAATCAAAGGAGGTTTTTTAATGGTTGGAAAGAACGACATTCTTGATCGCGTTCGGAACAAGGCTCTGCAGGATAAGATCGTAACGGCTGAGGAGGCCGCCGAGTTTATCAAGCCGGGTATGAGCATCGGCACCAGCGGCTTCACGCCGTCCGGTTATCCGAAGGCTGTCCCGCACGCTTTGGCTGAGCGCATGAAGAAGACACCGTTCAAAATCAATCTTTGGACCGGCGCTTCTGTAGGCCCTGAGCTTGACGGCGAATTGGCAGCGGTTAAAGGTATCGATTTCCGTATGCCTTACCAGACGAACAAGGACATACAGAAGGCAATCAACACGGGCGAGATTTCGTACTGCGATCTCGATTTGAGCTCCTCGGCGCAGATGGCCCGTTACGGTTTCATGAAGGGCAACAAGATCGACGTTGCCATCGTCGAGGCCGCCGCGATCACGGAAGAGGGCAACATCATTCCGACGACTTCCGTCGGCAATGCTCCGTCCTATGTCCAGACTGCGGATGTTGTCATCGTTGAGGTCAATACCTCCCAGCCGTTGGCTCTC
>JAGAZS010000339.1 GCA_017939945.1 Schwartzia sp. (in: firmicutes) | reverse complement strand
TTTACGAATACAAAGGCTATAAACCCCCTAAAAATGGTTGGTCGCTGTCTAAAGCCAAAATGGAGCAATTTGAAAATGAAGGCAGATTATATATGCCTGAAAACAAAGAGCAACGTATCCAGCGTAAACAATTCTTGGATGAATATAAAGGGCGGCCTGTCGGCAATTTGTGGACAGACATAAATGTCATCAATCCAATGTCGCAGGAACGGTTGGAATTTGTCGGTCAAAAGCCAGAACCTTTAATTAAACGAGTTTTTGACTTAACCACCAACCCCGGCGACCTTGTCCTTGACAGTTTCCTCGGCAGCGGCACAACCGCCGCCGTCGCGCAGAAAATGGGGCGGCGGTGGATCGGCATCGAAATGGGCGACCATGCCTATACCCATTGCAAGACGCGGCTGGACAAGGTAATCGACGGCGCGGACGCGGGCGGCGTCACGAAGTCTGTGGGCTGGCAGGGCGGTGGCGGCTACCGCTTCTATGAGCTGGCGCCGACGCTGATTCTGCGGGACGTTTTCGGCGAGGCGGTCATTTCCGACAAATACAACGCGGAGCAGCTTGCCGCCGCCGTCGCGCTCCACGAGGGCTATACGTATCAACCGGACGCCGAAATCTTTTGGAAGCAAGCCGTAGGCACGGAAAAATCGTATCTTTTCACCACCACGCGCCCCATCACCGCCGCCTACCTCGACGCCATCGCGGCGGAAATGCAGCCGGGGGAGTTCCTGACCATCGCGGCGACCTCCTTCCCGCCGGAGCTGGCTAAAGCGGAGAAGCGCATCACCCTCCGCCAAATCCCGGAAATGCTCCTCGCAAAATGCGCCTTCGGCGTGGAAAATTACAATCTGCCGATTATCGACCCGCCAAGGGCGGAGAAAGGAGAGGAAGATGAGATTGGATGAGCTTTTGGCTGGGGAGTCCGAGAGCCTTGAATATAAAGTTGCCGAACCGGAGAACAGGGACAAGTATTTGAAAACGGTGGTGGCCTTTGCCAACGGGCGGGGCGGGAAAATCATTTTCGGCGTCGCCAACGACACGAGGGAGGTTGCCGGAATTCCGCAGGACGCGGTTTTCAGCACTATGGACGCCATCACAAACACGATTCAAGACAGCTGCGAGCCGAAAATCATTCCGCGCAACAGCATGACGACCATTGACGGAAAAACTTTGATTATCGTGGAAATATTGCCGGGGATGCAGCCGCCGTACTACATCAAGCGCCAAGGGCCGAAAAAAGGCGTTTATATTCGCGTGGGCGGCACGACGCGCCCTGCGGAGGATTATCAAATCCAAGAGATGATTTTGGACGGCTCCAACCGCAGTTTTGACCAGCAGCCGACGACGAAGCCCATCAAGCCGAAAGAGGCGGACGCTTTTTGCAGTCGCCTTTACAAATATGCCAAAAAATTGCGGGAAACGGACGACACGCTGCAAGCCGTTCCGCTTATGAAGCTGACGAGAAACCAGCTCCTTTCGTGGAAGCTGCTCTATGAGCGGGACGGAGAGCTTTTCCCCGCGAATGGGTATTTGCTCTTGGACGGGAAGCACAGCGACGCTTTCGACGACGCCTATATCCAATGCGCGGTGTTCAAGGGGACGACGCGGAGCATTTTCCTTACGCATCGGGAGTTTCACGGGCCGCTCTATGAGCAGATCGAGGGCGCGTATACTTTTGTGCTGCAATATATCCAAATTGTGCCCAAAATTCGGGGCCTTGTCCGGCAGGATTTTTACGAAATGCCGACAAAAAGCATACGGGAAAGTATCGTCAACGCGGTATGCCATCGGAGCTACTTGCAGCCGGGGCAAATCCAAGTCGCCCTGTACGATGACCGATTGGAAATCACATCGCCGGGGGCGCTGACCAGCGACATGACCATCGAGAAAATGAAGCGCGGGGTTTCTATCCCGCGCAATAAGGCCATTTCCGAGGCGTTCAAGTATATGGGGATTATCGACAAATGGGGCAGCGGAATCCCGCGCATGTACGAGGCGGCAAAGGAATATGGCTTGCGCCCGCCAAAATTGGAAGACCTTGGCGGCATTTTCCGGATAGAAATGTATCGCCCGGCAGAGGCGACCGACAATAAAACTATCCAGAAAACCGACCAAACAATAAAAACCGACCAATGGACTAACCAAAAAACTGACAATAAAACTAACCAATCTATAAAAACAGACCAAGCGACTAACCAAAAAACTAACATTAAAACTGATATTAACGTAGAAACTAACAATAAACCTGCCCCTCAGACTGACATTAAAACTGACATAAAAATAAAAGCTGACACTAAAGCTGACATAATTTCCGCAAGGGAAGCGGCTCTTTTGCGCCTGATTGGCGAAAACCCGAATATGACGCAACGTGAATGCGCGGAAAAACTCGGTTGGAAACTTCCACAAACGCGATATTATTTTTCCTGTTTGCAGCAGCGAGGCTTCTTGCGGCATACAGGTGCAAAAAAAACCGGCGCTTGGAAAATCATAATTCCAGAAGGAGGGGATTCCGATGAATGAGCCTCTTTTCCCGCAGTATGACGCGGAGACCATCAGCGGGCTTTTGTCCCTTCGGAAGCCGCAGGCGGAAGCGCTCTCGCGGCTGGACGCAATCCTTTCCGCCGTGCCGCTTTCGAAGCCCACGGAAGAAGGCGCGCTGGAAACGGTGCGGGGGCTGTTCCCGACTTGCACGGACTTCGAGCGCGGGTTCATGTCGCTGGCTTTCGCGTTGGCTACGGGCGTGGGCAAGACGCGGCTCATGGGCGCGTTTATCGTCTACCTGTACGCGAATTACGGGATCAGGCATTTTTTCGTGGTCGCGCCGAATATCACGATTTACGACAAGCTGAAAAACGACCTGGGCAACCCGGACAGCGAGAAGTACGTTTTTCGCGGCATCGGATGCTTCGGCGGGCCGCCCGCCATTTATACGCAGGACGATTACCGGCAAAAGCGGCTTTTCGAGTCGGAGGACATCAGCATTTTCGTCTACAATATCGACAAGTTCAACTCCGAGGGCGCGAAGATGCGGAGCGTCAATGAGGTGCTGGGCGAATCCTTCGTGGATTGGCTGGCAAACTTGCCCGATCTCGTTTTGGTGATGGACGAGAGCCACCATTACCGCGCCGAGAAGAGCGCGGAGGCGCTGGATCTTTTGCGGCCCGTGCTGGGGCTGGAGCTGACGGCGACGCCGATGGCGACGGTGAAAAGCAAACAGGTCAAGTTCAAGAATGTGGTCTATGAGTACCCGCTTTCGGCGGCGATTGCCGACGGCTACACCCGGACGCCCTTCGCGCTGACCCGGAAAAATCTTCACGCTTTCAATTTCGGCGACGAGCAGCTGGACCGGGTGATGCTGGAAGACGGCATCCATTGGCACGAACATATCGCGAAGCGGCTGGCGGAGTACGCCGAGGTGACGGGAAAGCGGCGGGTGAAGCCCTTTGTGCTGGTTGTTTGCCAGGATACGGCCCATGCGGAAAAAGCGTTGCGGATTGTCCAATCGGAGGATTTTTTCGGCGGCAAATATCGGGACAAGGTCATCAAGATCGACTCGAAGCAGAAGAAAGCCGAGCGGGACGCGAACACGAAGCTGTTGCTGGATGTGGAGCGGGCGGAGAATCCCGTGGAAATTGTCATCCATGTGAACGTGTTGAAAGAGGGCTGGGACGTCAACAATCTCTACACGATTATCCCGCTCCGCACGGCCAGCTCGAAAATCCTGCGGGAGCAGATGGTAGGGCGCGGTCTCAGGCTGCCCTATGGCACACGCACCGGGGACAGGGAAATCGACGCAGTGACGCTGACGGCCCACGACAAGTTTGACGAGCTGATCGCGGAGGCGCAGAAGGGCGATTCGATTTTCCGCGCGGGCAATATCATCGAGGCGGAGGACATCGACAAAGAGAAGACGGAGAACACGCAGCTCCGCTTGGGCTTTGAGAGCGACGAGGACGCGGCGGCGCGGCGAGACTGCGAGCAAATGGGCATAACGCCCACGGAGGCGAGAAAGAACTTCGTCAAGGAATTTAAGAAGCGGGCGAAACAAAAAGCCGTCGCGGCGACACAGCCCGACGGCGAGAAAAAGGCGGCGGCGGAAATCGCGGCGGAGTGCCGCGAGGAATTGACGAGAGACGAGGCGTTTGCCGAGGCTTATACCTCGGACCAAGAAGTCTTCGACAAGTTCATGGACAACGAGGTGACGAGGATTCACACGGAAGTCGTGAACAAGTATATCCCGATTCCGCGCCTCAAAATGACGGAAACAGAACCGCCGGAGTATGGCTTCGCCGATTTTTCGCTGGATGTGTCGAGTCTTCGCCACCAACCCGCCGACACGAAAGCCTACGCGCAAAACCTGACCGACGCGCGGGAGACGTTTATTTTGCAAGACGCGGGGAATTTCGAGCCGACGGAGGAACCGGACCGTCTAATTATCCGCCGCCTTCGGAAACGCCCGGAGGCCGACTATATGAAGAACGCCGCGCTGCTCTGGAAGTTGGTGCGGGAAGCCTTCGCCCATTACGAGGGGCAATACGGGGAAAAAGGCGCGGAAAATATTTTTCTTCTTTATCAAAAGGAAATCGAGGGCGAAATTTTCCGCCAGCTCATGCGTCATCGAACTTTCAAGGAAGGGCTTTTCGAGGAGCGGGTGCTGGACGAGCGGTCGACGAACTTGATGCAGACATACCGTTACGAAGAGCGGGTTGACCTGTACGGGGGATTTTCGGCGAATATCCATAGCGTGCTTTTCGACGGCATCGAAAAGGGCGTTTTCTCCACGGCGAAGTTCGACAGCTTGCCGGAGCTTCAACTGGCACGGATCATGGAGCGGCGGGAGAGCGGGGCGGAGAAATGGCTCCGCCCCGCGCCGCAGGAGTTCAATATCCGTTACGAATACGAAGGAACGTCCCATCAATACCAGCCGGATTTCGTGGCGGAGACGGAGGATGCCCGGTACCTGATCGAGGTCAAGGCGGCGAATATGCTGGAGGACGCGCAGGTGCTGGCGAAAAAGGCGCGGGGCGTCGAGTATTGCCGCGTCGCCTCGGAGTGGGCCAAGGAGGCGAAAAGCAAGCCTTGGCGGTATGTGCTGATTCCCGACACGGCGATCCACGGCAACGCCAGCTTCGAGATTTTGGCGGGGCAGTTTGGATGCTGACGGAAGAAAACTTCGCCAATGACATTGCCGCCTTTTTTGACACGCAATATTTCGACCGATTCGCAAACCCCTTTGTTCCGCAAGGCTTTTCTCGGTGTCCGTTTCCATCGCAAAAAAATCGACTTAAAAAATTTTTAAGTCAATTTTTTTCATAAGAAAGACGGGTACAAGGAAATCTCTTGCAGGACAAGGGTTTCGCAAATTGACTAAAAATTAACGCTGACAAAAAAGGGGCGTCCGCAGAAAGAAAAACGCTTTCTGCGACAGCCCCGTTTCTTCCGTTAGCAACGGAACTGCCCCGCCAAAATCTCGAAGCTGGCGTTGCCGTGGATCGCCGTGTCTGGGATCAGCACATACCGCCAAGGCTTGCTTTTCGCCTCTTTGGCCCACTCCGACGCGACGCGGCAATACTCGACGCCCCG
>JAGAZS010000338.1 GCA_017939945.1 Schwartzia sp. (in: firmicutes) | reverse complement strand
GTACCAATATAAAACAGCCGTGGAAGTTCCACGATTGTTAAAGAAAACTGGAATTATACTTAACTTAATGACATTGAGCCTGCCGGCTCTCATTTTTATTGCTGCCATTTTTTCATTCTCAAACTCCGTACACCCGCCAAATCGCGTAGGCGACAAACCCTGCATAGCACGCCAGCATGACGACGCCCTCACGCTTCAATATTTTCCCGCCGTCCGTGGACGAGAAAATCCAGACCAGCACGCTGAACGCGATCAGGATGCCGTCGTCGATCAGGTTTTCCATCGTGAAGCTGACGGGGTGGATAGCCGCCGCCGTGCCGAGGATGAACAGGATATTGAAAATGTTCGAGCCGACGACGTTGCCTATCGCCATGTCGATCTCGCCTTTCCGCGCCGCCACTACCGAGGTGACCAGTTCCGGCAGGCTCGTGCCGACGGCGATGATGGTGAGGCCGATCAGCGTCTCGCTCATGCCCAGCATCCGCGCGATGGCCACCGCGCCGTAGCCCACTTCCCGGCCGGCGATCACCATATCCCCGCCCACGACGAAATCGCCGCCGAACTTGATGGCGAGGATGCCGCCCACGATATACACCGCGCTCATTATCGGGGAAAGAATTTCGCCGGCCTCGTCCTCCTCCATATCATCGCGGCCTTTGCGCGCCATGTGCACGGTGTAGGCAAGGAAGCCCACGAAAAGCGCCAGCAATGCCAAGCCCTCCCCGTGGCCGATGACGCCGACGACGCCCGCGCCCTCCGCCGCGCCCGTCATGCCGAAAGCCGCCATCAACGCCGCGCAGAAAATCGAGAAGGGGAGCTGCCGCCGCCGCGTCTCCTCGTCCACCGCCATCGGCAGGAACAGCGTCGAGACGCCGCAGACCACCATCAAGTTGAAAATGTTTGACCCGGTGACGTTGCTGACGGCGACCTCGTTGCTGCCCGCCAAGGCCGCCGTGACGCTGACCGCCAGCTCCGGCAGGCTCGTCCCCATGGAGACGATGGTCAGCCCCACCACCAGCGGCGGGATGCTGAGCCGCCGGGCCACCGCCGACGCGCCCTCCACAAAATAATCGGCGCCCTTCACCAAAAGCCAGAAACCGATTACAAGCACCGTGAATGCAATAAGAACGGAAACTACAGGATTCATAATGCAACCTCCCCATACACAAAAGCAGCGAGTCCTCCGCTGCGCGCCAAATACGCGCAAAGCAAAGTCTCGCTGCACGATCTCAAACCATGCCGACCGCACCGGGGTATAAATACCCGTCCTGACGATACAGGTCGTGATGCTACTCCCTCTGTTTGCAAACTCAATATATCATAAATATCTCCTGCTTGGCAAGAAAAATTTGAACCGCTCCGCAACCCCCGAAAGTATACATGATTTTCCACTTTACAAAACGAAACCGCTTTCTTATACTATGAAATGGGTGTGTTCCACGCCCGATTTTAAAGGAAAGGTTTTGGAGTGGCAATGAATATTGAGCAATTATTGAACGACGTGAACAATTTTGTCTGGGGTCCGATCATGCTGGCGCTTCTCGTCGGCACCGGCGTCTTTTTGACTGTCCGGCTGAAATTCTTGCCCTGGCTCAACCTGATGTACGCCATCCGCATGATTTTTGAGAAAAAGGATCAGCACGAGGGCGACATCTCTCCGTTCCAGTCGCTGATGACGGCGCTCTCCGCCACCGTCGGCACCGGCAATATCGTCGGCGTCGCGACGGCGATGGTCTTGGGCGGCCCCGGCGCGCTTGTCTGGATGTGGGTCAGCGCGCTTTTCGGGCTTTCCACGAAATACGGCGAATCGGTGCTGGCGGTCAAATACCGCGAGACGAACAGCGTCGGCGAAATGTCCGGCGGCCCGATGTACGCCATGAAAAACGGCATCGGCGGCGCCTTTGGCAGCGTAATGGCGACGCTTTTCGCGCTGTTCGCGGTCTTTTCCTCCTTCGGCATCGGCAACATGACGCAGGCGAATTCCATTGCCTCGGCCATCCATGCGAGCTTCGGCGTTTCGACGGCGACAACGGGAGCGGTCATCACGGTGCTTTCGCTCCTGATTCTCGTGCGGGGCATCCGCAGCATCGGCGCGGTGTCCAGCGTCATCGTTCCCCTCATGGTGGCGCTTTATTTCATCGCGGCCATTGTCGCCATCCTCACGAACATTTCCGCCATTCCGGCGGGCGTTGCCGAGATTTTCCGCATGGCGTTCTCGATGGACGCGGTGACCGGCGGCGTTGGCGGCTCCATCGTTGCCTCCATGCTGACGGCCATGCGCTGGGGCGTAGCCCGCGGCGTCTTCTCCAACGAGGCGGGCATGGGCTCGGCGCCGATCGCGGCCGCGGCGGCCCGCACCGACCATCCGTCCCGGCAGGGCTACGTCAACATGACAGGCACCTTCTTCGACACGATGATCATTTGCATGCTG
Organism: Schwartzia sp. (in: firmicutes); assembly: GCA_017939945.1. Taxonomy (GTDB): domain Bacteria; phylum Bacillota; class Negativicutes; order Selenomonadales; family Selenomonadaceae; genus RUG12372. The sequence continues at coordinate 3,030 of JAGAZS010000338.1, read as the reverse complement.
ACGGGGCTTGTCATCGCGTCCTCCGGCGCGCTCGGCATGACCGACCCGGCCACGGGCAAGCTGGTTTCCGGCGCGAACCTGACGATCCTCGCTTTCAAGTCCGCTTTCGGCGAATCCGCGCCGCTGATCGTCTCCGTTTCGCTGGCGCTCTTCGCGTTTTCCACGATCCTCGGCTGGGAGTATTACGGCGAGAAATCCCTCGAATACTTGGTCAGCGCCCGCCCCGCCATCATGGCCTACCGCGTGATTTTCTCGCTGATCACCTTCGTCGGAGCGACCACGACGCTTGAAATCGTCTGGAACTTCTCCGACACGATGAACGGCTTGATGTCCATCCCGAACCTGATCTGCCTGATCTGGCTCTCAAAGGACATCGCACAGGAATGCTTCGACTATGAGGCGAACGTGATCGAGAAGGAAAAATAAGACAACAAGAATGAAAACTCGTCACGAACGGTTCAAGACAATCGCTTCGGGACGAGTTTTTTGTTGGCAGGAAAATTGATTTTTCGCGCCGAATATTATAATATATACCATAGAACTGTCATACTGAACGCATATAGAGGTGAACGTCATGATTTCAGTCAACCGATGGGTTTTCCGCCCGCCCGAAGAAAAAACGCCCGACAATGCGCCTGATGCTGCGACAGAAACCTCCACCGGCGAAAGCGCGCAGGAAACTTCCGCGGCCGACGGAACAGACGTCACCGCCCAGGAGACGGATCAGACAAACGGCGCCGAAAACGAGAGCGCAGAAGCCCCCGTCGACGAGCACGACGCCGAGGCGAACAATCCGAGTTTCTTCCCCGTAGGCGAACCGCTGACAGGCGACGTCGCAAAATTCTTTTCCGGCAATACCTATCTGAATCACCTCGTCCCCCGCGGCGGTCCGGTCATCAACATGACCTTTGAACCCGGCTGCCGGACGAACTGGCACATCCACCACAGCGGCGGGCAGGCGCTTCTCGTCACGGGCGGCGCCGGCTGGTACCAGGAAGAAGGCAAGGAGCCGCAGCCGCTCCGTCCCGGCGATATAATCAATGTCCCGGCGGAAATCAAGCACTGGCACGGCGCAGCCAAAGACAGCTGGTTCTCCCACCTGCTTATCCCGATCGCGGCGCCCGGCGCCTCCAACGCGTTCCTGGAAGAAGTCGACGACAAAGAATACGACGCGCTGCCTCCGTCCAAAGAAGAAGGCGAATCCTCGCCCCGCTCCGCCTTCGGCGACATCGCGAAACTGTTCGGAAAAAAATAAAGAAAAATCGCCGTCCAATCCTTTTCATTTCGGATTGGACGGCGATTCTTATTTTTTCTGCTCGTCTTTTTTCTGCTCACCGCTGTTTGTCTTCTGCGTATCGTTCTTTGCAGCTTCTTTCCCCGATTCCTCTTTTTTCCCTTCTTGCTTCTGGCGCTCCTCCGCCATGCGCTTTCTTTCCTTTTCGCGATCCTTCTCGATGCGCTCCCATTTCTTCGGATCAATCAGCTTGTAATACTCGTCGGGAATGTCCATCGCGTCCGGCACAAGCTTATGATAGGCGGCGTAATGATTTCGCGCTTCGTCTTTCCGTCCCAGCTCGTCCTCGACGTCGGCGGCCATTTTTTGCGCGGCAATCGCTTTCGGGTCCAGCTCTATAGCTTTCTCGATATCCTCCAGTGCGGCCTCCGGCAATCCCATGGCCCGCTTGACCTCACCGCGGTTCAGGAACACATAGGCGTCCTTCGGATCGAGCCCCACCGCATAATTGCAATCCGCCATCGCGCCCTCGAAATCGCCCATCAGCGCCTTCGCGCGCCCGCGTACCGCGTACACGCCCGCCAGCTTCACATCCTGCCGCTCGCAGTCGAAAGTCCGCGCGCCCTCGGTAATCGAAAGCTCCGGCTCGTTGATGTCGTTATATGCGTCGGCGTTCTTGTACAACCGTTCGACAAGATTTTCGTTCGCCTCGGCGTTCTTTGCCATACGTTCCTGCCAAAAAGAAAGCCGCTCCGCCTCCTCGGACTTCATTTTCTCCCGCGCGCCTGTCGTGCTTTCCGCCGCGTATGCCGCACGCACAAGCCGCTCCAGCTCCGCCTCGGCGTGATTCCGCTCGACGGCGTCCTTCAGATACGCATACACACGGTCGGAATCGAGGAACGCGATGCGCCCGTTTTCTCCGGGGCGGAACGCCCATTCCTCCGCCGTCGCATACTCATGGAACGCGTGCGCCAGTCCGCCCGCGATCAGGTACGCCTGCTCCGGCGTGTCGTCGTAAACGTCCGTCGAATACAACGCCTTCAAAAGCGGCTGCCCGTCAATCAGGATCTCTTTCCTGTCCTTCACCGTCACGTGCCCCGCGCTGTACGCGGTCATCATATCCGCCAGCTTCGCCTCGCGCTTGTCCGTATCCGGATGATCGTAAGGATCGGCGCCGTAACTCCGGTCAAAAGTATCGGGATGTTTCGTCATATAGTCCATGCGCGCCATCGCCGCCGCGGGACCGCCGGGATTGAACCCTGCGCTGGCCGCAAGGTAAAAGCCGCCCTCGTCCGCCTCGTACTCGGCGGGCAGGATGACGTTCTTCGCAACGGAATAATCGGCCAAAACACCCACCACATCGGGACGCACCGCGCCCGTCACCATGCCGAGGAAATTGATGCCGAAGGCCTGCGCCGCCGCCCGCGCATAATTGTATGCCGCGTGCAGCTTGACGCCGTGAGTCATCTCGTGGGCAAGCACGCCGGCAATCTCGTCGATATTCCCGTTCAGTCCGACCACGAGTCCCTTGTTGACAGTAATGTAGTTCGTCGGAAAACAGGCCGCGTTGAACTCCGTGCTGTCGTTCACGTTCCAGCGGAAGGGCAGCGAACGGATATCGAGCACATAGGTCCCGCGTTCGACGAGCCCGTTCATCACCTCATCGACAATCCGATGATCGGCGGGATTCCTGTCGACGCCGTTCTCATGCGCGTCATAAAGCCGCGTCTGCTCCTGATAATAGGCGTTGTTGCCCGCGTCTAGGATCGCGGAAAGATAACCGCTGTACATCCCCG
>JAGAZS010000337.1 GCA_017939945.1 Schwartzia sp. (in: firmicutes) | reverse complement strand
TATAGGCGCCGCCGCGCAGGAACTGAGCGCCGCCCTTCTTGGCAATCTCGGCGGCTTCAAGGAGCTGCTCGCGGCTCTCGACGGCGCAGGGGCCTGCCATCACGACGAAATCGTCGCCGCCGATGGGCACGCCGTCCACGTCGATGATGCTGGACTGGGGATGGAATTCGCGGCTGGCGAGCTTGTAGCTCTTCGAGATCGAGACGCTGCGCTCGACGCCCGGCAATGCGTCGATGGCGCAGGAGCCGAGGCGCGTCTTGTCGCCGATAACGCCGACAATGCGCTGTTGGGAGCCTTCCATGACCTTCGCGGAAAGCCCCGCGTCCTGGATCATTTCAATGACGCCTTTGATATTTTCTGCGGTGGCGTCGGGATTCATGATGATAACCATTTGTAAATCTCTCCTTTTATGGGGAAACGCTGAACAAGTCCGTCCACGCCCTTGTCGAGTCTTTTTCCGCCATGCTGCGTCAGATGCCGCTCGACGTAGCGCTGCTACGACTTCGCGTCATCTTCCTTGCCTGACGAAAAAATCCTTCGCCAAATGCGCGAACTGCTTTATTCATCGCTTCCCCTGATTATTTATTTAGATTTTTTAGGGGGTACAGAAAAGCTATTTTTCAAGTACCGGGAATCTTCCCAGGTCTTTGAGCCAGATGCTCTTTTCCCGCACGGCTTCGATGGAAGCTTCCAGCGGCTCTCTTGATTTTCCCGCTTCGATTTCCAAGTCGAAGAAGAAGATGTAGACGCCGAGGCCGGTTCGGGCGGGGCGGGATACGATTCGCGTCATGTTGACGCCGCGGGTCGCGAATTCCTCCAACACGCCGCAGAGGCTGCCCGCTCTTGCGCCGTCGATCTGGCAGACAATCACCGCGCGTCCGCTTTCCGATTCGTCCAGTGCGGGAACCGGACGGCGGCGAAGCTGGTAAAACCTTGTGGAGTTCGTCATGCTGTCCTGGATTTCCGTGGCGACGGCGGAAAGACCGTATAATTCGCCTGCCCGTTCCGTGCAGATGGCCGCCGCGCCCGCTTCGCCGGCTGCGACCAGCTCCGCCGCTTTCGCGGTGCTTTCGGTGGCAATCAGCTTGGCCCGCGGGAAATGTGCTTTCAGGTATTGTCGGCATTGCGCCAACGGTTGCGGATGCGAATAAATCGTCCGCACTTCCGCGGCGGCGTCCTTTGCCATCAGTTGGTTATGGATATCCCAAATCAGTTCCCTTTCGATGGCAAGGTCGTCCATTTGCGCCAGCGTGTCCATTGTCACATTGACAGCGCCCTCCAAAGAATTTTCCACCGGAACGACGCAGACGTCCACTTCTCCGTCGGCGGCAGCCTGTATCACTGAAAAAATATCCGGGTACGGACAAAGCTTCGCGTCGCCCTCCATCCGTTCCGAAAGGAACATGGCCGCCGCTTCGCTGTGCGTGCCTCGCGGCCCGAGAAAGCCCAATGTCTGCAAATCATCCCCTCCTCAAATAAAAAAGCACCTGTCCATAAAAGGACGGGTGCTCCCGCGTTACCACCTTATTTGCCCGCCGAAGCGGGCCGCTTTGTTCCGACGGACTGCCCATGCAATCGATCGGCCTCTCCTTGTAACGGCGGAGACTCCGGCGTCGCCTACTTTCATTTCAGCGCGCGGCTCACAGGCGAACTTCCCCCGCGCGTCCCCGACCGGCTCTCAACATCCCCGGCTCTCTGTACGCTTCCGCGCGGCGTACTTTTCCTGTTCATCGCCTTTTTTGTTATGATTGCATATCATAGCACGACACGCGGATTTGTGCAAGCCGCAGAAAAAAATTTTTCACGGAAATGTTTCACGTGAAACAATCGAACATAACATGAAAATTTAATGAAAATCGGTTGTGATGCAGAGTTGACGTCCCCTCACAACGATCCCCATCCCGCTTTATCGATCGCAGTTTTCACAGCAAATTTTGAAATGCCGTATGCAAGGCAATTTTAAGGACGAAGTTATTGTGCTATAATTTTTGGAAAAAGCAGAAGGACGGTCTATATATATGGAAATCTTTCATAACGATTGGGCGAATTATTTGAACGGGGAGCTGCAAAAGCCTTATTACCGCGAGCTTCGCGCGTTCCTGATCAACGAGTACCGCACGACGCGGATCTATCCCGATATGTACGCGATTTTCAACGCGCTGCACTATACGGCATACGCCGACGTGAAAGTGGTCATCCTCGGGCAGGACCCGTACCACGGGCCGAGGCAGGCGCACGGGCTGAGCTTTTCGGTGCAGCCGGGCGTCCAGCCGCCGCCTTCGCTTGTCAATATTTTCAAGGAGCTGGCTTCCGACCTCGGCTGCAGGATTCCGAACAACGGCTGTCTGAAGCCGTGGGCGGAACAGGGCGTGCTGCTTTTGAACACGGTGCTGACCGTGCGCGAGCATCAGGCGAACTCCCACCGCGGACGCGGCTGGGAAATTTTCACCGACAAGATCATCTCGCTGCTGAACGAGCGGGAAAAGCCGCTGGCCTTCATCCTCTGGGGCGGCCCCGCGCGGAAGAAGAAGTCGATGATCACGAGCCCGCAGCATTTCATCGTCGAGTCGCCGCACCCGAGCCCGCTTTCGGCCAGCTACGGCTTTTTCGGCAGCCGCCCGTTCTCGCGCGTCAACACGTTCCTCGAAAGCGTCGGGGAGGAACCGATCGACTGGCAGCTCCCCGATATTTGAAATAGAAGTACAAATGTGAAATCAAACAAAAAATCCCCTACCTTTGATTCTACAACCATAGGTCGAAAGACATGGTTTCTTGCCATATCGTTTTATGGTATAATACTTTTACCTCTCGAAATTTTGTTTTGTGGCGGGTGGGGTTCGCCTTTGTTGTTTTTTTCTCTACTTGGGGGCGTTATTTTTGGACAACCAAACTTCATCGGATGCGAAACGGGAATATATCATCAAGATCATTCCCGACCAGGGCGAAACGATGCACAGCATCCGCCTTCCGATGCATCTGGTCAAATACGCGGCGTTTTCCTGCGCGGCCGCCGCGGTTTTATTCGTCGGTTCCTTCGGCTATTCGGTTTACAGCGGGCTGAATTCGTTCAGCGACCAGCAGGAGCTTCGCGACCTTCGCACCGTGAACGCGGCGCAGCAGGAGCAGCTTTCCAGTCTGGCGAAAAAGGCCAATGATCTGCAGGACGAAATGGAAAAGGTCAACGAGATCGAGCGCGAGCTTCGCCAGTTGGCGGGCGCCGATCCCGTGGCGGCGGAAACCCAGGACGCGTCGGCACAGCCGTCCGAGGACTCGGCGCAGGACGCGCTCGGGCAGCCGGTTGACCAGGCGCCGCAGAACGCGCCGGCGCAGCTGCCTGCCGAGGGGCAGGGCTTCGACGGACAGGGCGGCCCGTGGATCGAGCCGAACGTGCGCCATGTCAACAACGCGCTGGACAATATCCGTCAGCGTCTCGCGATGAGCCGCGAGAATCTGGAGCGTGTCCGTGAAGCCCTTCACGAGCAGCAGCGCGCCATCGGGTACCAGAACCAGCTTTCGGCTTATCTGCCCTCGCTCTGGCCCGCCAGCGGCGACGTCAGCTCGCCTTACGGTCTGCGTTGGGGCGGTTCGGACTTCCATCCGGGCATCGACATCGCCAACGACTACGGCACGCCGATTGTTGCGGCGGCCAGCGGCACGGTCACGGCGGCCGGCTGGAATTCCGGCGGCTACGGCAATATGGTGGATATCGACCACGGCAACGGCATCTGGACGCGCTACGGTCACGCGGAAGCCGTCGCGGTTTCCGTCGGCGAGACGGTGCGGAAAGGCCAGATTATCGCCTATATGGGCAGCACCGGATTTTCCACCGGCCCGCACGTCCATTATGAAGTCCATGTAAACGGCGAGATCGTCAACCCGATCTTGTATCTCGGCGGCGAATAAAAGCCGGAGAAAAGAGGCGCAGGCCATGTTTGGCAGCATGAAAAAACACATCGACAATCCCGCGGGCGATATCGAGACGATCATCGGGCGGGAAACGACCATCACGGGCAAGATCAGCGGCTCGGGCAATATCCGCATCGACGGGCACATCGACGGCGGCGTTTCGACTACGGGCAGCGTCGTCATCGGCGAGAGCGGCGTCGTGCAGGGGGACATCAAATCGGGAAGCCTGACTGTCGCGGGGATGGTCACGGGCAACGTGGACTGCGACGGGAATCTCAGCATCCACGCCACGGGACAGCTCGTCGGCGACGTCCGCGTCCGCAGCCTGAACATTGCCGACGGCGGCATATTCCGCGGACGCAGCGAAATGGACACCCGTTTCGGGAACTCGGCCCCGACGGCTGCCGCCGCGAATTAAGTATTATCAGGAAGAACGGCAATCGCCGCGCAAAATTGTGCGGCGATTTTTCTTGTCAGCAGGTCTCGCACGGTATGCCTCGCAGGATTTCCCGTGTCGGCGACCTTGTTTTCCCGCTCCCTCGGCTTTTTGTATTGACACAGCCGTATGACCGACATATTATGAAGATATACCAAACGCAAGAGAGGAGCGAAAACCATGTTTCGATTTGCCCACAACAATATCAATGTGCTGGATTTGGACCGCAGCATGAAGTTTTATGAGGAGGCTCTGGGGCTGAAGGAAGTGCGCCGCATCACCGACGAGAATTTCATCATCGTCTATCTGGGCGACGCCTGCCAAAGCCATCATCTTTTGGAGCTGACCTGGCTGAAGGATCGGAAGGAGCCGTACAACCTGGGGGACAACGAGTTCCACCTGGCGTTCACGACGGAGGATTTTGACGACGCCCACGAGAAGCACAAGAAAATGGGTTGCATCTGCTACGAGAATCCGGGCATGGGGATTTACTTCATTTCCGATCCGGACGGCTATTGGCTGGAAGTCCTGCCGGAGAAATAAGGGGCGGCAGGTTTGACAGTCCCGCGTTGTGACTATATACTATATAGTATTACGGAAGAAAAATCGCATCCATGGGGGGCTTTTTTATGTTGGACATGAAATTTGTGCGCGACCATCTGGACGAGGTGCAGGCGATGCTGGAGCGCCGCCACAACCCGATGAAGCTGGACGACTTTTCCGATCTGGAGAAGCGCCGCCGGGAAATCCTCGGCGAGGTCGAAGCTTTGAAGGGGAAGCGCAACGCGGCGTCGAAGGAAATCAGCGTGATGAAGAAGAACGGCGAGAACGCCGACGCGCTGGTAAAGGAAATGCGCGAGGTCGGCGACAAGATCGCGGCGCTGGACGGCGAGCTGAAGGAGACGGAGGAAAAGCTCCGCGAGATCCTGCTGCGCATCCCGAACATGCCGAAGGAGGACGTGCCCCTCGGCGTGGACGACAACGACAATCCGGAGCTCCGCAAATGGGGCGAGCCGAAGCAGTTCTCCTTTGAGCCGAAGTCCCACTGGGATATCGGCGACGGCCTCGGCATCCTCGACGCGGAGCGCGCGGCGAAGGTTTCCGGCGCGCGGTTCACGTTCTATGTCGGGCTCGGCGCGCGGCTCGAACGCGCCTGCATCAATTTCATGATGGACCTGCACGCGAAGCAGGGCTACACCGAGATGCTGGCGCCGTACATCGTCAGCCGTGACAGCATGATCGGCACCGGCCAGCTCCCGAAATTCGCCGAGGATATGTTCAAGATCGAGGGGCTGGATTCGTATCTCGTGCCGACGGCGGAAGTTCCGGCCACGAATTTCCACCGCGAGGAAATCCTCGACGGCGCGAAACTGCCCGAGCATTACACGGTCTACACGGCCAGCTTCCGCGCCGAGGCGGGCAGCGCGGGCAAGGACACCCGCGGGCTGATCCGCCAGCACCAGTTCAACAAGGTGGAGCTGATCATGTTCGAGCAGCCGGAGAACTCCTGGGCGGCGCTGGAAAAAATGGTGGACGACGCCGAGGAAGTGCTGCGCCAGCTGAAGCTGCCGTATCATGTGGTGACGCTCTGCACCGGCGACATGGGCTTCACGTCGGCGAAAACCTACGACATCGAGGTCTGGTTCCCGAGCCAGAACCGCTACCGCGAAATCTCGTCCTGCTCGAACTGCCTCGACTTCCAGGCGCGCCGCGCGAATATCCGGTTCCGCCGCACGCCGAAGGACAAGCCGGAATTCTGCCACACGCTGAACGGTTCCGGCCTCGCCGTGGGCCGCACGGTGGCCGCGATCCTCGAAAACTACCAGCAGGAGGACGGCTCCGTCGTAGTGCCGGAAGTGCTCGTACCGTACATGGGCGGCGAGAAGGTCATCAGGAAGCCGGAATAACATTACTGCGCAAAAAAATACTGCCGCGGAAAAATCGCTTTCCCGCGGCAGTATTTTTATTTTTTCTTATCCTTCGCGGCGATATTCAATGCGGCCGTCGGAGCCTATCTTGCAGCGGAGTTGCGTTCCCACGGGGAGACCCCTGTCCTCCGTCACGATCGCAGAGAAATCCATCGGATCCGTTATCACGTACCACTCTTTGTCGTCCTCGCGGTCGACGGGCGAGGCCAGCAGCGTTATCGGCTGGACGCCGATGCACTTCGGCTCCGGCATGTCCAGGGCGTAGACGCGGATCACGCGGCGTCCCTCCTGCAGGCAGTCCACATAGAGATAGTGCCTTCCGTCCTCGAGCCCGACCACGACGGGATGGACGTCTTCGACGGAAACGGGGTCGCTGATGTTCATGCCGCCGAAAGTGATCACAAGCTCTTTGTCGCGGCCGGAGACCGTCAGCCTATGGTCGCGCGGGCTGTCCGAGAGCCGTGTGACGAGATACGGCTGCAGCTCCATCGCGTATGCCGCGGGGCCGGCGCCATAGTCCCCGGCGAAAAGCTCCGGGTGCTCGGAGAACAGGATCGTCGTGGTGAAGATGCCCTCGGCATAGGACGCGATCAAGTACGGATTGAAATAGAAGCTCACGCCGCGGGCGTCCAGTGTCCACGGAATCACGCCGTCCGAAACCATCTGCCGCACCATGTCCTGCATCAGCGTGCTGCCGTTCTGCATGAAAGAGGCGTCCGGGTAGTCGAAGCCCATTTGGGCGATGATTGCCGCGATCAGTCCTTCCATATCCGGGCAGACGTCAGAAAGCGCGAGCTGCTGCCCTGTCCGGGCATCGAAATTCACCCCGCCCACGCCGTACATGCCATGCACGCCGCCGGTGTAAGACGAAACGGATTCCATCAGGCTGACGACCCGCGAGTCGGCGCGGCGGACGAAGATGTCCCGCGTGCGCTCGAAGGGGCCGTAAAAGGGCGAGCCGCTCGCCAGCCGCTCGGTGCGTTCGTGACGCGCTTCGTCGGTCATCCGCACGCGGGCGTCCTCGGCGTCCTGCCCTTCCTTCGCACTGTACGCGGAAAGGGCGTCGGCGATATTGCCGCCGCTGCCGACGAAATTGACGCTGGTCCAGCGGGAGGTGAGCAGCGCCCCGGTCTGGTCGCCGTCCGCGAAATACCGCGTGCGCTTCGTCAGCGGCAGATATTGGATCGACGCGTCAATCTCCGCCGCCAATGCGACGGGCGCATCCAACTGCGGCACGGGCGCGCCCCCGACGGAAAGCGCCGCGCAAAGCGCCAGCGCGCAAATCGTTTTCTTCTTCATGGTAAGCCCCCTTATCTTTTCATAGATATTTTCAGCATACCATATCGCCGTTTTTGCCACAAGGGAACGGAGTCCCTATCCGTGCGCGCAGTTCGCGGCAGAAAATCGCGCCCATGCCGTCGTAGCGTAATCAAAAGGTGGGAGGAAGTGTAAAAGGGCTGCCGCATGAAGGCAAAATCTTCATGGGCAGCCCCTTTTTTCGCGCGTTATTAAATTTTGACTGCCGCTTACGACTTCATGCAAAAAGCTGTCAGCGTCAGATCTTGAACTGCTGCACCACGCTTTGCAGCTCCTGGGCCAGGGACGAAAGGTTGCGGCAGGCGTTGGCGATCTCGTGGACCGTGGCGGTCTGCTCCTCGGTGGAGGCGGAAACCGTTTCCGATTCCTGCGAGGCGTTCTTGCTCATGTCGCTGATCTTCACTACCGCGTTGGAAATGACGTCCGTGCTGGAATTCAGACCGCCGACGATCTCTTCCATGCGCTTCGACTGGGCGGCCACTTCGGTGACCATGTTCGCGATCTCGCGGAACGTATCGCCCGCGCCGTCCACAGCCGCCGTACCGTTGGCCACCTGCTCGACGCCGGTCTGCATGACCTGGACGGCGTTGCCGGATTTCTGCTGGATGGCCTGGATGATGGTCGCGATCTCGCTGGCCGATTGCTGGGACTGCTCGGCCAGCTTCCGGACCTCGTCCGCGACGACGGCGAAGCCGCGCCCGTGCTCTCCGGCCCGCGCCGCTTCGATGGCGGCGTTCAGCGCTAAGAGGTTCGTCTGGCCCGCGATGGCGGTGATGGTGTCGATGATGGTGCCGATGCGGTCGGACTCGCGCCCGAGCTCCGCGATGACGTCGGCGGACTGCCGTACCGAGGTCTCGATGAGCTTCATCTGCTCCACGGCGTTGTTGATGTTCTTCGCGCCCTTGTCCGCCGCCTCGTTGGTGCGGTCGATCTTCTGGTTCGCGTCGGACAGCGTGTCCTTGAAATGCGCCATGTTCCGCGCCAGGTCTTC
>JAGAZS010000336.1 GCA_017939945.1 Schwartzia sp. (in: firmicutes) | reverse complement strand
TGCTTAAACTTTTTTGCCCGACTGTCCGATTTGTTATTGCAATTTACCGATCATATTATTGTTTTATCGTTCACGGAAAAATTGTTGACAAACGCAAAAACAGGTGTAATGTTAATATGATATGTTTTTTGAAAACAATCTAAATCAAGGGAGGATACAACATGGATTACAAAATTCTCTACCCCGAGGCATTCCCGATTGTGCAGCTTGAAATGGAGAAGGGCGAAACCCTGCAGGCCGAGTCCGACGCCATGATCGCGATGTCGCCCACCATCGATGTGGAGGGCAAGACCAGCGGCGGCTTCATGGGCGGCCTGATGCGAAAAGTGCTGACCGGCGAAAGCTTCTTCCTGCAGCATCTGACCGCAAACCGCGGTCCCGGCCGCGTGCTGATCGGCCACCCGCTGCCCGGCGGCATCCATCCCATAGAGCTCGACGGCTCCCACGGCCTGACTGTCCAGAAGGGCGGCTTCCTCGCTGCCACGCCGGGCATCGAGATCGACACGAAAGCGCAGAGCCTGACGAAAGGACTTTTCTCCGGCGAAGGCATCTTCGTTCTGCATATCAAGGGCCGCGGCACTGTCTTCGTATCGAGCTACGGCGCCATCCATCCGATCGAGGTCCCCGCAGGACAGGAAGTCATCATTGACAACGGTCATCTTGTCGCATGGCCCGAAACGATGGACTATGAGATCGAGAAAGCGTCCAGCGGCGGATTCCTCTCCAGCCTGAAATCGGGCGAAGGACTCGTCTGCCGCTTCAAAGGCCCCGGCACCGTACTGATCCAGACCCGCAACCCCGAAGGCTTCACCGGCTGGATTCGCTCGATGCTCCCGCCGAGCGGCAACTGATACCGAAGCAAAGAAACAACATTCAAATTTCAAAAGGCTGCCGCACGTTCAAACGTGCGGCAGCCCTTTTTTTGCCCTTATTTAAAATGCCACAAATCATATTTTCCTCCGAAGGAGGAAAATCACTTTAGCCAGCATTTCAACAAGGCGTGCGGAGGTCGGGAGATTTAAACTCCCTCCAACCTCCGATATACACCTCCACCTATAGAGACGGTGGACATCCCAGCCTTGTTATACCATCATCACCAAATCGTCCCGATGGATGACCTCGTCGTGCGCCGCCTCGGGAAGAATCTTGGCAATTTCTTTTGTCTTTTTGCCCGCAATGCGGCGAATCTCGTCCGCGCCGTAGTTTGCCACGCCCCGCGCGATTTCCCTGCCGTCGGGTCCAAGCACGCGGACCGTGCTTTTCGGCTTGAACTCACCGTCTACGGCGACGATTCCCGCCGCGAGCAGGCTTGCGCCGCTGCGCATCGCCCGCACGCAGCCCTCGTCCACCGTCAGGTTCCCGCCGATATGACGGCCGAAAGCGAGCCACGCCTTACGCGCGCGCAGATGCTCGTCCTTGGCGAAAAAAACCGTGCCGACGGGTTTTCCTTCCAGCACCTCGCGCATGACGCCGAACCTGTCGCCCCGCGCGATGACCATCGTGACGCCCGCGCTCATGGCGATTTTCGCAGCCACCAGCTTCGTGACCATGCCGCCGGTGCCGCCCTCCGTGCCGGCGCCGCCCGCGAGTCCCTCAATCTCCGGCGTGACCTCGCGCACTTCGGAAATCAGTTTCGCGTCGGGATTTTCCTGCGGATTTGCCGTATAGAGGCCGTCCACATCGGAAAGGATAATCAGCGCGTCGGCATCCACCAGCGACGCCACCGTCGCCGAAAGCGTATCGTTGTCGCCGATTTTCAACTCGTCGACGGAAACCGCGTCGTTTTCGTTGACGACGGGCACGACGCCCATCGAAAGCATGGACAGCAGCGCGTTCCGGGAGTTCGTGTACTGGTTGTGGCGCACGGAGTTTTCCTTCGTCAGCAGCACCTGTCCAGCCGTCTGCCCGTATGACGCGAACATCGTCTCATAGAGGTGCATCAATACGCCCTGCCCGACGGCGGCCAGCGCCTGACGCTTGGAAACGTCCTTCGGCCGCGTTTTGAGTCCCATGCGGTTCATGCCCGCCGCAATCGCGCCGGACGTGACCAGCACCATTTCGCGCCCCTCGTCCGCGAGGCCGGCGATTTCCCGCGCGATCTCCTCCATGCGGACGAGATTCGAGCCGCCCGCCGGACGGGTAATCGTGCTGGTGCCGACCTTGACCACGACGCGCTTCGCCGTTTTCAATCCTTCCCTGACGTCCATGCCGTTTCGCCTCACTACTAAAATTACTCAGGAAATTCGATCTTCGGCTTCTTGAAATTGCGTTTGAACAGCAGCCCGTTCCGACCGATGACCTGCACAAGATCGGCGTCGACGCGTTCCGTCAATCGCAGAATGGCGTCCTTCGGCTCCTCCGGCGAATTCTGCAGCACGCGCACCTTGATCAGCTCGCGCTTCGTGATCGCGTCCTTCGCCGACTCCACCACCGTCGGTGTCACGCCCTCCTTGCCGATGTTCACCACCGGATCAAGTTCCGTGCCCGTCGCGCGAAGAAACTGCTTCTGCTTGCTCGTCAATGATTTCCGAATCAAAATGTATCCTCCTAAACCAAATCACGCGTGATACTCAAATTCCATCGCGCCGATGCGCACGGTGTCGCCCTCTTTGATGCCGCGCTTCAAAAGCTTCGCGTCGAGCCCCTTCATGCGCCAGATATACTGGAAACGGCGGATTGCCTCGTCGTTGCCGAAATTCGTCATCGCGACCAGCTTTTCCAGCGCCTTGCCGCTTACGACAAAGGCGCCGTCATCCGCCCGCTTGATTTCCACGCGCTCCGGGTCTTCCTCCTGGGAGGCGTCGTAGACCTTCACGCCCTCCTCATGCTCCGGCTCCTCCACATAGGCGTCCAGCGCCTCCGCCGTGCGCTCGACCAGCGTACGCAGTCCTTCCTGCGTCGCCGCCGAAACCGCCAGCATCGGGATATGCTCGTCCGCTGCCAGCTTTTCGAGGCGGGGCAGATTTTCTTCCGCGCCCGGCAGGTCGATCTTGTTTGCGACAAGAATCTGCGGACGGCGCGCCAGTTTCTCGCTGTACCGTTTCAGTTCATGGTTGATGCGGTGGTAATCCTCGACGGGGTCGCGCCCCTCAATGCCTGACGCGTCAACGACATGCAGAATGACCTTCGTGCGCTCGATATGGCGCAAAAACTCATGGCCGAGTCCCGCGCCGTCCGCCGCGCCCTCGATCAAGCCGGGAATATCCGCCATCACGAAGCTCTTTTCCTCGTCCACACCCACGACGCCCAGTACCGGCGTAATCGTCGTGAAATGGTACTCGGCGATTTCGGGCCGAGCCGACGAAACGCAGGAAATGATGCTGGACTTTCCGACGCTCGGATAGCCGACGAGACCGACGTCCGCGAGAAGTTTCATTTCCAGAAGAAGCTCCTTCTGTTCCCCCGGCTCGCCCAACTCGGCGAACGTAGGCGCCTTGTTGCGGCTCGACGCGAATTTCGCGTTGCCGCGCCCGCCGCGTCCGCCGCGTGCGATGATCTCGCGCTGGCCGACTTCGGTCATATCCGCCAGCACCTCGCCCGTTTTCACGTCCCTGACGATGGTTCCCGGCGGCACCTTGACGATGCAGGGCGGAGCGCAGGCGCCGAACTGGTTCTTGATGTCGCCGTTCTCGCCGTTCTGCCCGAGGAATTTTCGATGATAGCGGAACTCCAGCAGCGTATTCATATTATTGTCCACGACGAAAACGATATCCGCGCCGCGCCCGCCGTCGCCTCCCGACGGCCCGCCCTTCGGCACGAACTTTTCGCGGCGGAAGGCCGACTTGCCGTTGCCGCCGTCCCCGCCTTTCACCGTTATCGTCGTACGATCGATAAATTGCATAAAAAACTCCTAGAAAAAATACCTGCGCCGCAAAGCGCAGGTATTCCCAAACGATTCCATGCAAGCGGATTACACCGCCGCCGTTTCCTCCACCGGATACACGCTGATCTGACGGTTGTAACGGCCCTTGCGCTCGAAGGCGACCTTGCCGTCGACCTTCGCGAACAGCGTATCATCCTTGCCGCGACCGACATTCTTTCCCGGATGGAAATGCGTGCCGCGCTGGCGAACGAGAACGCTTCCGGCAGTTACCACCGTGTTCGCCTGTTCCTTGACGCCGAGACGCTTCGAATGGCTGTCGCGTCCGTTGCGCGTGCTCGAAACACCCTTCTTATGCGCGAAAAGCTGCAAATCAAACGTAAAATTCAAAACCTTCACCTCCCGGATTCTCTCATGATCCGAACCCGGACGGCGTCGGGGTACGCCTTTTCTATCTCCGCAATCCCCAGACGCATCGTCCTCAATATGGCTTCCGATAAATCATCAGGCGCTTCCCTGAGCTTCAACTGAAGGTCCCCGCTCGGCTCGATTTGATAATCTACATCCCGATGCAAATGCCTTCCCAAGCCCAAAAGAGCGGTCTGCGCCAAAGCGGAAACGCCCGCGCAGACAATATCCCGGCCCTTCGGCGCTGTGCCGCTGTGCCCGTGCACAGAAAAGGCGGATATCCTGCCGTCTCTTTCTTCGTTGATTTCGACCTCGATCATAGAGGCTTATGCCTCAATCTTCTCGATGGCGACTTTCGTGAACGGCTGACGATGGCCCTGACGGCGACGGTAGTTGGATTTGGCCTTGTACTTGAAGACGAGAATCTTCTTCTCTTTGCCCTGCTCCAGAACCTTGCCCGTGACCTTCGCGCCCGAAACAAGCGGCTTGCCGACCGTGACACTGCCGTCGTTCACAACCGTAAGCACCTGATCAAACGTGACGGCGTCGTCCACAGCAGCCTCGAGCTTCTCGACATAAATCGTGTCGCCCTCGGCAACCTTGTACTGCTTGCCGCCGGTCTTGATAATCGCGTACATTCTTCTCTTACACCTCCCATATGGTTACTCGCCGACTACGGTAGCACCCGCATCCGCAAGTGCGTTTCAAAAAACCTCGCCGCGCGGTTGGGGAAAACACGCCGAAGCGCATTATAACCTGCTTTCAAATTGAATACTTCAATTTGAAAGCCGCGTGCTACGCACGCTCTCACATTTGCGCCTACGGCGCAAATGGCGCTTAAATGCAGAAACTGCAGAAACCCTTTGCAGGTGTTTCAACAGTTTCTAGTATGACCGTCGATATGATACCACAACGAAGGGGGCTTGTCAAACCTTCAAAGCGTCCCGATCTTCGCCCC
>JAGAZS010000335.1 GCA_017939945.1 Schwartzia sp. (in: firmicutes) | reverse complement strand
GGCGATCTCGCTCGCTGCCGGATGCGCGTTTTCCGGAAAGGCCGCCGCGCCGATTCGAAAAGCGGCGCGAATCCTGACCGGCGATACGTCGCTGGACGCGCGCTTTTTGCGTCAGATCATCACCGCCGACAGCCGCACGTCCCGGACGATCATGTGGCAGTCCGACGCGCCGCAGGAAAAAGCCGATATCGTATGGCGCGCCGCGGCAGACGGAAAGAACGGCGACAATGAAGCGGAAATCTTCTCCGCATCCGCCACAGGCGAGCATTACACCGACGACGGGCAGGACGTATATCTGCATACCGCGCACGTGAATAACCTCGCGCCGGGGATGCATTACGAGTACCGTGTGATTTGCGGGGACGAAGGCACGGACTGGACGCCTCTTTCCACCGACGACGGCGGCGTGTTCAAGGCGTTGATTTTCCCCGATTCCCAATCCAGTGATTACACCGACTGGAAGAATCTTGCGCAGGACGCATTTAAGCGCAATCCCGACGCCGCGTTTTTCACGAACCTCGGCGACCTCGTGGACAACGGCGAAGAGCACAGCCAATGGGATGCCTGGTTCGACGCGGTGGAGGGCATAGCGGAGCGGATCCCTTTCGCGCCGGTCATGGGCAATCACGAGACCTACGACAAGCAATGGGAAGTTCGCCTGCCGCTGGCGTATCTCGCCGAATTCGACGTACCGGAAAACGGCAGCCAATATTTTTCCCGCTATTATTATTCCTTCGACTTCGGCGATGTACATTTCATCGTGCTGAACACCCAATGGGACGAAACGGAAGAATTCCATCCGGGGCTGTTGGAAGAACAGCTGGAATGGCTGCCGAAGGACGCGGCCGCCAGCGACAAGAAATGGAAAGTCGTGATGCTGCACAAGGACGTGCTGCGATACCGCATCGAGAAACGTCCGGAACGGACGGAGGGCATCAGCAAATTCGGCGAAGCGTTTATGCCTCTTTTCGACGAACTGGGAATCGACGTGGTGCTGTCCGCCCATCTGCACACCTACAGAAACCGAGGCCATATCAAAAACTTTCAGCGCGATCCGTCCGGCCCGCTTTACATCCTGACCGGCGTAGCCGGAAACGTCCGCTACCCCGGGCTCTGGCTCGACCACGCACTGGACGAAATAGTCGCCCCCCAGCCGGAAACGGACAACTACATAACGCTGGATGCCTCGAAAGACGCGTTGCGGTTCCAATGCTTCCTGCCCGACGGCACGATCATCGACGATGCGACGGTGAACAAATAATTGTTGTTTCCCTGCAATACCATTTTTATACCCCAGCAAAAAGGCCGCCCCATTCGGGACGGCCTTTTTTGAGCGGATTAGGAAACGACGCCTTCCCTAGCGGAGCAAGGAAAGGACTTGATTGTTACTTTGGTTCGCCTGCGCGAGCATCGCTTGCGAGGCCTGCATCAGGATGTTGTTCTTCGTGTACTGGGTCATGGCCTGCGCCATATCGGCGTCACGGATCGTGCTCTCCGAAGCGGTGACATTTTCCGCCGCAGTGGTCAGGTTCGTCGAGGTATACATGAGACGGCTTTCGATAGAACCGATGGTCGTCTGCTGATCGAGCGCCTTTTGGATGGCGTTATCCAACACGTTGATGGCCGCATTGGCGTTCTGTTGTGTCGAGATATTCAGCGTATTGCCATTCTTGCCTTGGAGGCCTAGCGCCTGCGCCCGCATATCGGTCAGACGGATCTTGATGGCCTGGTTCGCCTTCGTGCCCGTCTGAAGCACCAACGCGTTGTCCTCTTCCGAAGCGTTCTCGGCACGGATCGTTTCGTTCCAAGCATCGAGGACAGCGTTAGCGGATTTCTTGATATTTCCCTCGGTATCGGTCACGCTAATCGTAAACCCGGCAATCTGCCCTGCAATACCTCTGCCGTTTGCGGTAATCGTCACCGCTGAGCCTAGGTCGGGGGTGGAAATCACATTGCCGTAATAATCCTGTCCGACTTTCGAGCCGTTAAGGATACATGCGCCACCAATAGATTCTTTATAGGCGACGGCATTGTCATAATTTGCTTGAGCTGCTGCTAGGCCACCCGTCAAAGTTGTAGCTGTATTGATTGAGGCGGCTGTAGCAATGCTTGAATCAATATTTGCCGTTTCCGATGAAATTGTGCTAGTTAGTGAAGTATAGGAAGAGCCATAACTCGTCCAATCAGCCCCAATTGCACTGAGCAATGACGCATTGGCCGAATCAGCGGCGGCATATCCTGTCGTGGCAAGCATAAAACTGCTTAAAGCCGCAGGAGCTGTGCTAGAATCAGAAAAGCCGTTACCTTTCCATAGAGCAAAAGCACTAGAGGCACTTGCGTACATGTCAGACCAATTTGGTATAGTCGACCCATTGGTTGCAAGGGTAACCAAGTTAGTGGAAAGGCGCTGTAAAATTGCATCTGATTCAGTGGCAGCGGTTTTAATATTGTTCGTCGCAGTAACGGCGTCATTCGCTAGCGGAATCAATGTCGAGTTTGCTGACGGTCCCAAAATCGCCTCGATACTGTCATTGGTATCATCAGCAAATACTTGATCTGTCGTAAGCCGTTCCGCCTTATTGACAACCGTTGCCAATGTCGTGCTGTTTGTAACGGCAAAACTCGTCGAATACGTCTTCCCGTCATACACATAGGACACCGAAACGGTATCATTCGATCGGATATTCAGGCTTTCGCCGTTGCGATTTTGCAGATTGACAAGAGCAGTGCCGCCCGACGTGCCATCCTTAAAGCTGCTGTTTGTAAGCGCAGTAAAAGTCCCCTCAGACTTGCCGTTTTTCGAACCGTTGAGGAGATACTTCTCGTTGTATGTGACAAGCGCGTTGTCATTGATCTGGTCGATGCTCTGATTCAGTTCCTTCTGAATCATCTGGCGGTCGGCGTCCGTATTCATGTCGTTCGCTGCGTTGATGACCTTTTCCTTCAAGGTCTTCAAAATGTCCACCGTGCTCTGCACGGCGCCCTCGGCCACCTTCATCAGACTGTGGCCGTTCTGGGTGTTTTGATTGTCCTGATTCAGCGAACGAAGCTGGACGCGCATCCTCTCGGAAATCGCGTAACCGGAGGCGTCGTCCTTCGCGCCGTTGATGCGCATGCCCGAAGAGACTGTTTGGAGGCTCTTCGCAAGCGCGGTGTGGTTTCTGTTCAGCATATTCAACGTATTGACTGCTGACAGATTGTTCCGTACTACCATCGACATCCTAATCCACTCCCTTGTTGTTCCCGTTCTTCCATGCGGCGCCGATTCCTTCGACACCTTTCCTGCCTACAAGTATACCACAAATTTTGTAATTTGGAAGAGGGACAGATGTATTTTTTTGAAAAAATTTTTGCAAAGAAAAACGGCGCGCCGAAGCACGCCGTTTTTTGTTGCGTTTGGTGAACAGAATCAGAAGAAGAAGTCGAGGCAGCCGTAGAGCTGCTGGGCCTTGCGGTCTTCCGTGACGCCCATGTCCTTGCCGTTGAAATAGATAAACGTGGCGAGGACGTTCTTGACGGGTGTGTAAGAAACGCCGACCTCGATGCCCTTCTGCGAAGTCGTACTGAAGCACATGCCATCATAGACCGGTGCGATGACCGCGCCCGCGCCGATATGACGATAGGCGAGGAACGCGCCGAAGCTGCCCGGTTTCGTGAAGTCGGTATAGCGGCCGCCGTTGTAGGAAACTTCGAAGGTGTAAGCCTGCTTGAATTTCGTTTCCCAGTTGCCGTTGGAACGGGCATACGCGGCGTTGAACATCCACTTCGGGGCAAATTTCCAGTCGAAGCCGACTTTCCAGATGTTGCGGTTGTTGGAGCCAAAGGATTTCACGTTCGCTGCGGGGGCAGTCGCAGGATCGGAATCATAACTTCTGTAAAAGCTGCCGTTTTCGCCGTATGTAGTTTCGCTGCTTACGCGATAAAAGCCAACGCCCGCACCAAACTTGTCACTCACATCACCGCCGAGCTCCGCAAGCATCACGCTTTCAGGGCCTGTCTTGCGGCCGCCGCCAAGGGTCAGTTTCAGCTTGTTGCCGACAGTGACATAGCCGCCCGCTACGCGCGTGTCGTAAACCATGCCGCCGCCGTGGCCTTCATAGCTGGAAACGAAGTGCGGCTTGCCGAGCTTGATGGTCAGGTTGTCATATTCACCCTGCACCCAAATACGGTCGACTTGGAAGCCGTTCCAATCGTAGCTGCCTACCCTTGCCGGAACATTCGCTGCCGTATCGGCGTCCGTGTTGTAATCAATTCGAGCGCTGCCAAACCAATGTTCGTTGATGGTCAGTTTCGGCTGGAACCGCAATTTGTAATACTGAGCATTGTGATGGCCGTTAGGATCGGAGTTGTTTTTGTTTTCGTTCCAGTAGTTGTAATACTCCCAGCGAACCAAGCCGTTCCACTTTACGTTGTCGACTTTCTTCTCGAGAGCCGGAACGCGGACGCCGAGGTTGTTCAGCTCGTCGGCGAACTCTGCCGCCAGCTTGTCAAGCAGGGCTTTGTTTCCGCCGCCTTTTGCCATCGCGCGGGCAACCATCTGCGCCATTTCGTAGCGGGTGATTTCCTGGTCGCCGCGGTAGGTGCCGTCGCCGTAGCCCTCGATCACGCCATCCGCAGCGAGCTGAGCTATTGCGTCGTACGCCCAATGATC
>JAGAZS010000039.1 GCA_017939945.1 Schwartzia sp. (in: firmicutes) | reverse complement strand
CTAACTGCCGACTTATTCGTTGAATAATCTTCTATCCAAAGATTGCGTGAAATCGAAACAGCAAATGGTTCATACTAACCATATATAATACAAAATCGTCCCTGACGGGGAAGTCAAAATTTCGTATTTTTAAAGGTTTAACTGATATTTATATTCTCTTACAATTTAGATATTCCTGCCCAAATTCAAAATTTCCTTCGCGAAATCCAAATAGAATACGCTACAGCTGCGAAAGCCAGCGGTTGGTCAGAAGTCATCCATGCGATTCAACAATCCGGCTTGCTCTGATGGGGCTCAGGGACAGTTTGAAAAAACCGCTCTTCATGCTCACGCCTTTCAAAACGCAAAACGGCCGAGGCACATCAATCCATGCGCCTCGGCCGCTTTTGTCGTTCGGTATTCCTTTTTGCTATTGCCGCATCACGAGCCATACGCCGCCATGGGCGTCCTTGTAAACGAACTGGCCGTCATCACGCAGGGAAAGACTGCCGCCCGCGATATAGCCCGTGCCCGTATCCGCGTCGAACTCGATGGGATACTGATTTCCGGTGGGATCGACGAGATGCAGGGACTCGTCCGCTCCTTGCACGACGTTCAGGGAAATCTCAGTTCCCTTGGGCATCACTGCGTCGTTCAGTGCAATGGCGGAATAATCGCCCACCAGGGCCGCATGTCTCCGCCGATCATGACGATGATCGCCATGCCCATGACGCGGACGATGGTGGCCATCCCTCGGCGGCGGGCGATGACCATGACGCCCGTCCCGCGGACGGTCGCCGCGGTGTCCCTCGTGCGGGGGACGCGGGTGGGGATGATGATGGTGATCGTCGCAGCCGGCGAGCAACCCGCTCACTGCGAAAAGGGCAATGGCTCCGGCGAGTTTCTTCCGAGTTTTCAATGCAAACATTTGAATCCCTCCTGTCTTCTGAACCGGCAAAATCCTTTTGGCTGTATCATACCGAAGGGAGATTGGAAGAAGCTGAACGGAAGATTAAAATATCATAAAGAATGGCAAATACTCTTTTCCCTCAGCGACAACAAAGAACTCACATATCGGTTCAAGCAATTTTATTTCTCAAACCAAGCATAATGAAAGCCCTTCGTATACAAAATTTTTCAGAAAAACACGAAAAAAGCATTTACCAATCCTATGCTTGAATGATATAATAGCTATAAGCTTAAACACATAGCCACAATATTTACGACAAAAGGAGAGGGTAACGTATGTGGAAGAAACTGATGAGCGCAATCCTGATCGCGGCTCTCGCCGTGATGACCGCAGCCTGCGGAGGCGGCGGCGGAAACTCCGGCGGCGGCTCCGGCGCGCCGAAGAAGGAAACGAAGCTGGATCGCAGCAAGGAATTTGTCACGGTGCTGACCGGCCCCACCAGCGGTATTTATTTCCCGATCGGCGGCGCGTTCTCGAAGGTCATCGGCGAGATGGGCTACAAGACCTCGGCGACGGCCACGGGCGCGACGGGCGAGAACATCAACGCGATCCTGACCGGCAAGGGCGAGCTCGCCATCGCGATGTCCGACTCCGTGATCCAGGCCGTGGAAGGTTTCGGCGCTTATGAGGGCAAGCCGAAAGCCACCGATCTCCGCGCGATGATGGGCCTCTGGCCGAACGTGGTGCAGATCGTCACGACGGAAGATTCCGGCATCAAGACTTTTGCCGACATCAAAGGCAAGCGCGTCGGCGTGGGCGCCCCGAACTCCGGCGTCGAGCTGAACGCCCGCATGATTTTCGAGGCCAACGGCATGACTTATGACGACGCGAAGGTGGACTACCTTTCCTACGGCGAGGCCATCGACCAGATGAAGAACGGCCAGTGCGACGTGGCGTTCGTAACGTCCGGTCTCGGCAACGCGACGATCAAGGAGCTGGGCACCACGAAGAAGATCGTGTTCGTTCCTGTGGACGGCGAGGCGCTGAAGAAGCTGACCGCGAAGTATCCGTTCTACGTCGAGTGGAAGATCCCGAAAGAGACTTACGGCACGGACAACGATACGGTTACGGCGGCGGTCATGAACATCATGCTCGTCTCGAAGAACCTGTCCGACGACGTCGTCTATGACCTCCTCGGCGGCATCTATTCCGACAAGGGCCTTGAGACCATCGGCGCATCCCATGCGACGGCGAAACGCGAGATCAAGCTGGACACCGCTCTTCGCGGCATCACCGGCACGAGCGTGAAGCTGCATCCGGGCGCAGAGAAGTTCTACAAGGAAAAAGGCATCCTGAAGTAAGCCGCGCATGAAAAAGACGGCTGTCGCGCTTTGCGCGGCCGTCGTCCTGCTCGCGGGGCTGTGGACGCTGAACGAGCTTTCGGCACAAACCGTGCTTCGGATTTACGACTACGAGACAAAAGAAATCTATGTAGAAGTTCCGGCCAAAGAAGGCGATCAGCTTTTCTTTGGCTGGATTCATTCTTGGGAGAAAATTCCGTGGCACG
>JAGAZS010000334.1 GCA_017939945.1 Schwartzia sp. (in: firmicutes) | reverse complement strand
CTTGGTGCAGGATCTCGGCGTTGCGCGGCTGGCGCGGGAGGTCGCGCCGGGGCTTCCGCTTCATGCCAGCACGCAGATGACCGTGCACAATCTGGCGGGCGTCCACGCGTTGGAGGACTTGGGATTTTCCCGCGTGGTCTTGTCGCGGGACATGTCGCTGGCGGAGATTCGCGAAATCTGCGCGGAAAGCAATATCGAAATCGAGGTGTTCGCCCACGGCGCGCGTTGCATCTGCTATTCGGGCCAATGCCTGATGAGCAGTATGATCGGCGGACGCTCGGGCAACCGGGGACGGTGCGCGCAGCCTTGCCGCCTGACTTATGAATTGGTGGACGAGAACGGACAGGAAGTTACGAACGGCGCGGCGGGAAAATATCTGCTGTCGCCGCGCGATCTGAAAACAATCGATCTGCTGCCGGAGCTGATCGGGGCGGGCGTCGCGTCGCTGAAGCTGGAGGGCCGTATGAAGCGCCCCGAGTATGTGGCGGTGGCGACGGCGGCCTATCGGGGCGCGATCGACCGCGCGCTTTCGGAGAAAACGGACGAGGCGGCGGCGCGGGAAGAAAATCGTCGGCTTGCGCAGATTTTCAACCGCGATTTCACGACGGCGTATCTTTTGAAAAATCCCGGCAAGGAAATGATGAGCGACCGCAGGCCGAACAATCGCGGCCTGCTCGTCGGGCGCGTCGTTTCTTACGACGCGGAGGAAAAGCGCGTGCGCGTGAAGCTGACGGAGTCGCTGGCCGTCGGCGATCAGGCGGACGTCTGGGTCAAGACCGGCGGGCGCGTGACCGAGACGGTTGGCGAATTGCGCGACGCAAAAGGAAGGGAAATCGAGCGGGGCTTTGCGGGGGATGAGGTGACGTTTCCGCTTTCGCGGACGGCGCACCCGCATGACCGGATTTTTTGCGTCTATGATTCCGCGCTGACCGAGGAGGCGCGGGCGTCTTATTCGGGCGCGGGAAAGCGCAGGATTCCCGTGCGGCTGACGGTGACGGCGAAGGTGGGCGGGCCTTTTTCCGTGACGGCGTCGGCGGACGGCGTGCGGGCGGAGACGAAGTCCGAGTATATTTGCCCGCAGGCGGAGAAAAGGCCGCTGACGAAGGAAACGCTCGAAAAACAGATGGAGCGCATGGGGACGACGGCCTATGCGCTGGAAGTCCTCGAAGCGGATATCGGGGACGGCGTGATGGTCCCGATGAGCGTGATGAACGAGACGCGCCGCGAGGCGCTTTCGCAGCTCGACGAGGCGCGGCTTTCTAAAATTGCCGCGCGCAGGGCGGAGATCGCGGCAAGATTTTCCGCGTCAGAGGAAAAGGCGAAGAAAGACGTCTATCGAAAGAAAAAGGATTCCCTGCCGAAGCTGGTCGTTCATGCCGACACGCCGGAAAAGGCGAGGGCGGCGCTTGAGGCCGGGGCGGACGGTGTGCTTTACGGCGGCGACGCTTACGATCATCATTTGGTGACGCCGGAGGAATACAGGACCGTCTGGGAGTTCACACGGGCGGAGGGGCGCTGTATTTCTCTTGCGACGCCGCGCATTCTGCGGGAGCGTTTCCTGCCGTCGCTGGCACCGCTTCTGCGGACGCTTTCGGACGCGCCTGCCGACGACGTCTATGTCCATCACCTCGGCGCGCTTCGCATTGTGCGCGAATACACCGAGCTTCCCGTGGTCAGCGATTTTTCCCTGCTCGCCTATAACGCCTTGGCGATTCGGGAGCTTGCCGACCTCGGCTTTTCACGGGCGACGCTTTCGCCGGAGCT
>JAGAZS010000333.1 GCA_017939945.1 Schwartzia sp. (in: firmicutes) | reverse complement strand
GAATCGCGGGGCGTGCGGGCGGAAAATATCTGCCGATTACGATTCTGCCTTCGGAAAAAAAGCTGCAAGGCATCGAATACAAGATGCCGATGGCCAGCGCGCAGGTGAAATCGGCAATCCTGCTCGCAGGACTTCGTGCCGAAGGCGAAACGACAGTCATCGAGCCTTTTCCTTCCCGTGACCATACGGAAAGAATGCTTCGTGCGTTCGGCGCGGAGATTCGGCAGGACGGCAACCGCGTTTCCTGCCGTGCGGTGCAAAAGCTTTCCGCGCCGGAATCTATCGAGGTGCCGGGGGATATCAGCTCGGCGGCGTTCTGGCTCGTGGCGGCTTCGATTATCGAAGGCAGCGACTTGTTGCTGAAAGGCGTCGGCGTCAACCCGACGCGTACAGGCGTGCTTGAAGTCTTGCGCGATATGGGCGCGGATATCGAACTTCTGAATGAACGGGAAAGCGGCGGCGAGCCGATTGCGGACATTCGCGTCCGTTCCGCAAAACTCCGCGGCGTTTCCTTCGGCGGCGCTATCATTCCCAGATTGATTGATGAAATCCCTATCCTTGCGGTGGCGGCGCTTTTCGCCGACGGCGATACGGTAATTACCGACGCGGGCGAGCTTCGCGTCAAGGAAACGGACCGGCTGCACGCCGTCGCCGTCGAATACAACAAGCTTGCGTCATGCGTAGAGGAATCCGAGGACGGCCTCGTAATTCACGGCAATGCAAAAAAAATCCGCCACGCGGAATGCTTCTCCTACGACGATCACCGAATGGCAATGTCGCTGGCGATAGCGGGTGCAGCGGGGGACGGCGTGACAATAGAAAATCCGGAATGCGTAGACATTTCGTATCCGGAGTTTTATAAAACCTTGGCTGGTTTGTAAAACCGATATGGTCTTCTAGTGCCTCCCTCTTTGAGGGAGGTGGCGCCCGTAGGGCGTCGGAAGGAGTTACTGGCACGTTTTACCAAGGATCAAGTTATTCAGGAGGAGAACACTATGAAAAAAACAATAGCAATTGACGGGCCTGCCGGCGCGGGCAAGAGCACGATTGCGAAGCTCGTCGCCGAAAAGCTCGGTTATATCTATATAGACACGGGCGCGATGTACCGCGCAGTAGCATGGAAGGTTATTGACACGAATGCGGGAACAACAGACGATAAGATTATTTCCACGGCGGAAAAACTCCATGTCAGTCTTCGTTTTGTCGGTGATATTGTCCGCGTCTTCGCGGACGATACGGACGTCACGGATAAAATCCGCACGCCGGAGGTTACGGCACTGGTTTCCAAGGTAGCGCAGCTCGGTCCGGTGCGCTCGAAAATGGTGGAGCTCCAGCGGGGCATGGCAAAGGACGGCGGCGTCGTGATGGACGGCCGCGACATCGCCTCGAACGTGTTGCCGAACGCCGACGTCAAAATCTTTTTGACCGCATCGATTGAGGAGCGTGCTCTCCGTCGTTGGAAGGAAATGAAAGCGAAGGGCTACGAAGAGCCGATAGAAAAACTGGCCGCCGAAATCGAAGCCAGGGACAAAGCGGACAGTGAGCGCGCGATCTCGCCGCTGGTACGTGTGCCGGAAGCTACGCTTCTGGATACGACGGGCATGACGATCGACGAGGTCGTCCAGAAAGTCATGGAATTGTGCGGGT
>JAGAZS010000332.1 GCA_017939945.1 Schwartzia sp. (in: firmicutes) | reverse complement strand
GTGATGTTTTACGCGACGCTCTACCTTTTCGCGAATGTCGGCGCCTTTGCCGTGCTGTCCGTGGTGGAAGAGGAACGGGGCGGAACGACCCACAGGCATTTGATCGGGCTTTCGGAAGCGTCGCCGATGCTGGCGGCGGTCAAATATCTCTTGGTCGGGTCAGGCTCCACGGCGGTGATGCTGTATGGCGTCAGCCTGATCTACGGCGCGGCGGGCAGTCTTGACTTCTTGACAATCTGCCGCAATATCCATCTGTTTTATGCGGCTGGGCTTGCCGGTGTCGTCCTGATTATGGCTGGCTTCTTCTTCAAGCTGTCCACGATTCCGTTCCACATGTGGGCGCCCGACGTCTATCAGGGGGCGCCGACGCCGATTACCGCGCTTCTGGCGATGAGCTCGAAGGCAGCGGGGCTTGCGGTGTTCATGCGTGTGCTCTATGTGGCGTTCCCGATTCTCGGTACTTATTGGATGACGCTGCTCGCGGCTTTCGCTGCGCTCTCGATGATCGGCGGCAACATTATGGCCATGAAGCAGAAAGACGTCAAACGGATGCTTGCATATTCCTCGATTGCGCAGGCCGGTTACATGATGGCGGCGATGGCCTCGGCGGATTATGCCGGCATCAAGGCCGTGATGTTTTACGCGACGCTCTACCTTTTCGCGAATGTCGGCGCCTTTGCTGTGTTGTCCGTCGTGGAGGAAGAACGGGGCGGCACGACACACGCGCATCTGACGGGGCTTTCGGAGGCTTCACCGATGCTTGCGGCGGTCATGACAATTTCACTGGTTTCGATGGCGGGGGTTCCGCCAACGGCCGGCTTTGCCGGAAAAATTTACATTTTTACGGCGGCGGTTGATTACGGTTACATTTGGCTTGCTTTCGTCGGCTTCATTATGTCGATGATGTCCATCTATTATTATTTGCTTGTCGTGCGTGCCATGTACCGCGACCTTTATGAGCAGGAAAGCGATTATGCGCGCCCGATTGTGCCGCCGATTTCCGTTCGCGCTACGGCGCTGCTTTCCGCCGCGGCAACCCTCGTCGTCGGCGTCTGGCCGGATTTCCTTGCAAAGGCTACAAATTTTGCGTCCCAGACCTTCATGCGGTGAATATTTAATCAAATACTGCAAACTAAAAGAGGCTGCCTTTTCACAGGCAGCCTCTTTGCATAGGGCATAGTTTGTTTTGGAAAATATTACGCCTTTCCGTTGCAGCCGAGCACATGGACGAGCTTGTGCTTGACGATTTCCTTGATGTTTTCGCGGGCAGGGCCGAGGTATTCGCGCGGGTCGAAGGCCGCTGGATGCGCCGCCATGTATTCGCGAATTCCTGCGGTCAGGCCGAGGCGCAGGTCGGAATCGATGTTGATCTTGCAGACCGCCGATTTTGCCGCGCGGCGTAGCTGATCTTCAGGGATACCGATGGCGTCGTCCAATGCGCCGCCGTTTTCGTTGATGATCTTGACAAATTTCGGCACGACAGAGGAAGCGCCGTGCAACACAATCGGGAAGTTCGGCAGGCGTTTCTCGATTTCTGCGAGGATGTCGAAGCGAAGTTCTGGCGGGACGAGCACACCTTCCGCGTTGCGTGTGCATTGGGAGGGTTTGAACTTGAATGCGCCGTGGCTGGTGCCGATGGCGATGGCGAGGGAGTCGACGCCTGTTTTCTCGACGAATTCCTCCACCTCTTCGGGGCGCGTATAGGAGGCGTCCTCTGCCTTGACGTTGACATCATCTTCGATGCCCGCCAGCTTGCCGAGCTCGCCTTCAACGACGACGCCTTTCGAGTGCGCGTATTCGACGACCTTTTTCGTTACGGCGATATTGTCCTCGAAACTGAGCTTGGAGCCGTCGATCATGACGGAGGTAAAGCCGTCGTCGACGC
Source organism: Schwartzia sp. (in: firmicutes) (assembly GCA_017939945.1). Lineage (GTDB taxonomy): Bacteria > Bacillota > Negativicutes > Selenomonadales > Selenomonadaceae > RUG12372. The sequence goes on along the minus strand of JAGAZS010000332.1, from coordinate 64 downwards.
AGGACTTGCAGATGTCGAAATCCGCGCCGTGGTCAAGGTGCAGGCAGATGGGAAGATCTGTATC
>JAGAZS010000331.1 GCA_017939945.1 Schwartzia sp. (in: firmicutes) | reverse complement strand
TATTTTTCACTTTGCCAAAACCCTTGCTGATACAGATTTCCTTTCGCCCGAAAAACCGAATCGTCATACCCCGTCCCATTCTCCCGAATCCGCCGGTTCCCGAAAAGGAGGCGTTCTCCCCACCTCCGAAATTTATGGGCGGTCCGTAAGGATTTCAGGCCCGCATTGTCGCACTCCTCATAGTCGATGTTATAACGCCACAATTGAAAGGTTCTTCCGTCTTGCCTATCGTACCAAGAAAAATCGAGAGAAAACCGGTCGCTGTTCCGAATCGCCAACGCTTTTCCACAGGCATATTGGAACATCTGGTTGCCCAATCCACCGCTGACCTCTGCCAAAACCATGCAAAGATAGCCTCCCCAATCCCTTTGTTATCGCTCCGCCCGCATGGGATTTTTCAAAAAATCCTCGTATGCCATGCGCACGCCGTCTTCCAGTTCTGTCCTATAATTCCAGCCCAAACTGGCTGCCTTGCTCACATCGAGCAGCTTTCTCGGGGTGCCGTTCGGCTTGCTGGCGTCCCAAACGATTTTCCCCCGATACCCCACAATCCGTGCCACCATCTCCGCCAAATCGCGAATCGCAATCTCCTTCCCCGTCCCGGCATTCACCGTCTCGTCGCCATGGTAATGATTCATCAGGAACACGCAAAGATTGGCCAAATCATCTACATATAAAAACTCACGCAATGGGCTTCCATCACCCCAGCATACCACTTCCGCCGCCCCTGACTCTTTTGCCTCATGGAAGCGGCGGATCAACGCCGGAAGGACATGACTGTGCTCCGGATGGTAATTGTCATTCGGCCCGTAGAGATTTGTTGGCATCACCGAGATGAAATCCGTCCCATACTGACCGTTCAAATAAGCGCAATACTTCAGTCCGCTGATTTTCGCCAAAGCATAGCCTTCGTTTGTTTCCTCCAACGCTCCTGTCAACAAACATTCTTCTTTCATCGGCTGGGCAGCCATGCGTGGATAAATGCAGGATGAACCCAAAAACTCCAATTTCTTTGTCCCGTTTTTCCATGCCGCATGGATGACGTTCATTTCCATCATCATATTTTCATACAGAAAATCCGCTTTGGCATCCCGATTCGCGACAATACCGCCTACTTTTCCCGCCGGATGGAAGACATACTCCGGTTTTTCCTTTTTAAAAAACAACTCCACGTCTGCCTGCCGCGTCAAATCCAGTTCTTTATGCGTGCGAAGCACGAGATTTTCATATCCTTGTCGACGCAGTTCCCTGACAATCGCGGATCCAACCATGCCCTTATGCCCGGCGACATAAATCTTTGAGGCCTTTTCCATTATTTCACCACGCCTTTTTCCAGATACTCAGCCAGATTCATTTGGATGTGCTCTTCCGCTCGCTCGACGGCAACCTTCTTCATATCATGCTCAACCATCAGCCGGACTAACTCTTCAAACGAAGTCTTGGTTGGATTCCATCCGAGCTCCCGTTTTGCCTTCGACGGATCGCCCCAAAGATTAACGACATCCGTGGGACGGTAAAAATCGGGGGACACTTCCACCAATACTTTGCCCGTCGCCTTGTCAACGCCTTTTTCCTCCGCTCCCGATCCCTGCCAATCCAACTCGATACCTACAAAATGAAACGCAAGCGTAGCAAACTCACGGACGCTGTGCTGAATGTCCGTGGCAATAACGAAGTCCTCCGGCTTCTCGTGTTGCAGGATCAGCCACATGCACTCCACATAGTCCTTCGCGTAGCCCCAATCCCGGAGGGACGAAAGATTGCCCAGATAGAGTTTTTCCTGTTTTCCCTGGGCTATGCGCGCCGCCGCCAAAGTGATTTTGCGCGTGACGAAAGTTTCCCCCCGGCGCTCGGATTCATGGTTGAACAAAATCCCGGAGCAGCAAAACATATGGTACGCTTCCCGGTATTCCCTCGTAATCCAGTAACCGTATTGTTTTGCCACCGCATACGGAGAATACGGGTGAAATGGCGTTTCCTCGTTTTGCGGCACCTGCTCTACCTTGCCGTACAGCTCCGAAGTACTGGCTTGATAAATCCGGCAGGAGTTTGCAAGTCCGGTAATCCGCACCGCCTCCAGCACCCGAAGCACACCAGTCGCATCCGCGTTTGCCGTAAACTCAGGAACATCGAAACTCACTTGGACATGACTCTGGGCCGCCAAATTATAAATCTCATCCGGCCTGACCGAGCCGATGACCTTGACAAGGCTCATACTGTCCGTAAGATCGCCATAGTGGAGATGAAAACGAGGATGTCCTTCCAAATGGGCAATCCTCTCCCGAAAATCCACGGAGCTTCTCCGGATGACGCCGTGAACGTCATACCCTTTTTCTATCAGGAACTCCGACAGAAACGAACCATCCTGACCGGTCACCCCGGTAATCAAAGCTTTTTTCATCATATCTTCCTTTCCGCCCGTACTACTCCTCGACGCAGCCAGTCTTTTGGATTCTCGCAATGTTGCCCCACGATATCGGTCTTATAAAAGAACATGTGCCCCGGATTGACGTTGCAAGTATAACCGTAAGTATGTAACAAACCAAGAATATTCTCTTCATCTGTCGCACGATGGTAGAGACAAACATTTACGCCGCGCACTTTGCGGCGAAGCGTATCCTCCCCAAAAGACAGCATATCCATTTCCGCACCCTCAATATCTGCTTTGATAAAGTCCAGCGACTTATCGGAAAAAAACGTATCCAATGTAACATAATCGCCACCGTTACCCGCTCCAACGAATTTGTTTACAATGAAAACTTTGTCCTTCCACGGCGCAAAAGTCGCTTCTAATGCCTCCATCCACGCCTCGTCACATTCGAACAGATAAACATAACGGGCCCGATCGATAATATCCAGCGCAAAGCACCCGTCCGCTGTTCCAATATCCGCCACAACGCCTCCCGACAAATACTCAGGCATTTCGTATCGGTGCGGCGATTTCTCGTGTTGCTCGATTTTCAAGAATCGCACGATATCTGCAACTGTTTCTTTTGACGTATCCCGTTTCCAATAAAGTTTTTTCCCATTCCAATCCACATAATGCAAGTGTCTGGATTCATCAAAGTACACCTCAGGAACGGGAAAATTCGACTCTCTCGCCCACATATAAGGATATACAGGCAATCGATCCAAACGATTCTGCGAAAAAATCGCTTTTAAATCTTCCGAATCTTCCATATCTGCCGTATCAATATATTTGAGAAGACATTCCCGCTCCGTTCGTTGCTGCCACATATGACGCTTTTTGCTGCGCCAAGAGTCCAAGCGCCTCAACCATGCCATAAGACCCATATCCCGTCTTCCTTTCCTCTGCGATGCTGCGCCGCCATGTACGAAAAGAGGACTACCGCCCATCTTTTTATCCGTTCCCTTTTAACACAATTGTTTCCCCGGCAACTTCCCGAATCACATTTTCCCACATATCCCAAACTTTTTTTGGTTGATAGGCTTTTACCGCTTCATGCGCCGCACGCCCTATCCTCGCGCGGAGCTCACCGTCTGACATAAGCTGATTTAACGCCGCCGCAAACCTCTCTGCGCCTTCTTCTACCAAAAGCCCCGTTTCGCAGTCTTTAATCAGCTCATTCACCGAGATGCACGATTTACGTCCTACAGCAGGAAGTCCCGCGCTCATCGCCTCAGTAAGCGCAAGAGGAAAGCCTTCAAATGAACTGGGGAATGCAAAAATATCCGATGTGTGATACACTGCATCGATGTCTTTCGTCGTCCCTTCGAAAATCACGCGCCCTAGAAGATTTTTCTCAGCAATCAAGGCATCAAGCCGCTTTTTATAGCGGCGATTGGCAATATCGCCATAGAGATGCACCGACCAATCGGGAAACCGTTCCGCTAACAAAGAAAATGCCTCAATCAGGATATGCTGATCTTTCCCTCCACCGTCCACACGCCCCACAGCTACGATGCGGTTGTGAGGAACGGTAAGATTGGCAAGATCCGTATCCGCAACCTGATGCACAAAATTTGGAATCCGAATTGCATGTTTTACCCCAAAGCGTTCCATCGTCGGCAAAAAAGAATCCATCAACACCTGCACACAAGCCGACTTTTGCCATGCGCTAAATTCTCTTTCCCCGTATCCGGCCGCCTCCCGAGTCGGCTCTGTATGGCACATCGCGATAACGGGTATTTGCTTTGAGCCCACAGCCGTCTGAGCGATATACGCGCTTTCGGCCGTGATAGATAATATCACGTCAGGTTGGAAATCCTCAACTAACTTCCGCAAGCGCTCGATAAAAGAGCTGAAAAAAAACTCTTTTTTCGGATCTCGTATTTTTTTCCCCGCAAAAATCATTTTTCCTCCGGCAAACGTGCGGAGAAATTCTTTTTCAATTTTTTTCCAAAACCACACTACACCACCGAAAGGAGTGCCGTATTCATACCAAAAGTTGTGGAACCGCACCGAAGAATCCAACGGAAAAAACATCGCCCCTTTTTCTTCGTCCATACAAGCGATTGCCACCTCATAGCCTCGTGCGGAAAATGCGTTTGCGAAAGCAGCGAGGACGCGCTCAACTCCGCCTGCATAGTTTACCGTTTTATGTTCATCTATCAACAGGATTTTTGTCACTTGTTTCCCCCGTTTGCCCTTCCTCCAACACAATTGCTTCCGCAGCGAAAGACAACCCGATAATCATCCAATAGACCCGTATCGCTTGATGCATACCGAATTCATTGCCTGTCATTCCCTGCACAAATGCGGAAAAGACAGTACCAAAAAGCTGGAGCCCCCACCGTGTATCGCGCCGTTTCCATGCCCACCAAAGCAGATAACCTACAAACGTAATATATCCGCCAAATCCAACTAATCCCCCCTCCGACAAATACATCAGACAAGTATTATGCGCGTTAACTAGCTTTTGCCAGTTCGGCTTGTCCGACGGACATTTTTCCCTCCAATGCACGTTGAATTGCTGCATGCCCACCCCCAAAAAAGGGTGCTCAAAAAACATTTCTGTCGCGGCATCATACAAGGCAAACCGAGCCATTATCGAGTCATCCCGTCCTAACCTTTCAGGCGCCACCCGGTCGCGGGTACGAGGCGAAGCAACTAAGGCAATCACCAGAAAGCAAAGAATACATGCCGCCATGCATCGAAGCAACCGTTTCCAACCACCCCGACACGCAAACATCACGGCAATCGCCATCAATATCGCAAGCCAAACGCCCCTTGCCCCGGTAGCATATGCCCCCATCAAGCCGAGCGCAAGCATTCCCCAAAAAACGTTCCTTTCCCGTTTGCCGAGTTCCATGTCCACCGAAAGAACCGCCAAGGGAGGGACAAGAAGGCCATAGATGATGCTGATTGTCGGGATGTCCTTAAAAAAACCGCCAGCACGCACTGCTCCATGCGCGACTAAGTAAAATTGCCGAAAGTCTACAACCAGCAAGGACAGGAAAAGCGCCATCCATAAAATCCAAACTTGCCGCTTTGTCCGCACGAATAAAGCAATGCAAAGAATCAGCAATGCCTCAAAGGCCCATTCCATAATTGGATATAGCTCGATTTTCATCGTGAGGTTCCAAGCCCGCAAAGCGGATATTGACATCGTCCCATAAAAAATACCGAATACAAGAAG
>JAGAZS010000330.1 GCA_017939945.1 Schwartzia sp. (in: firmicutes) | reverse complement strand
CCTCGACGACATATCCCGCCGCCTGGACGCGCTGGAACAATCCAAGGAAATAACGGAACGGACACGGTAAAACGAAAAGCCGCCTCCGAAGAAGCGGCTTTTCTCCCCTCGCAAGTAGCCAGCTTTTGAGAGGAACGGGTACGTTTAGCTTACGGGAATGCTCAACCCGCAAGCAAGGCGTAGATTGCATTCGCAATAATTCCTGCAACAATTCCAGTCGTAACTGCGAACAAAATACGCCTGAGTAGGATGGCCATTACCTCCACCTCCTTTCGAGGCAGGAGCCAAAAATTATTATAGCATTTTTTTAAGTTTGTGGTATAATAATTACAGAGTAGAGATGGCACATGCCATGCGCGGTGACGCCAAAGCCGCGCAACAAGAAAACCTCCCATTTCGGGAGGCTTTTTTGTTGCCCTTATTGCTCTATTCCCGTTGTTTTGTCTTAGCCTTTGCCGATGCTTTCGCAGCAGCGGCCTTTTGATCGAATTTTGGCCTGTTCTGTTCTTCTTCCAACTTGGCCTCTTCGTAATTTTGCATATAATCTTTCTTCCAAGGCAGCTTATCTTTATCCAAATCCATGATTCGCTTCCGCCCACTATGGAATGCCTGTACTGGAAGCGTACTGTTGATGCCCGCACGATCAAGTTCCATCAATGTGCCCTTGACGCCGCCGCGCCCATTTTGGCTCGCCATTTTACGCGCCCCGCTGACCATACCCGCCGCCTGTATCGGGGCAGCAGCGGCTTGTGTCGCCATCGCCGTCATCCCCGCGCCGCCCAGGGACGGCTGGCCGTTCAGAAGTCCGGCTGCCAGGGACGGAATGGATTTCGTGATCCAGTAGATCATGATTGCTGCCAGCACCGTCTGGAGCAGAATCCCCAGATTCGTCCAGAGGCCCGAAGCCCCCTTCATCTCCTTCGCAAATCCGGCAATGAACGGGACGGCCATCCCCGCGATAAACGTAATGACGCTAACCTTGATGGCAAGATTTACCATTGCGCCGATGGCTTTCTCAAAGAGAAACTTGAACTTCTCCGTCACGCCGAAAGCAATCAAAGGGAGCGTCATCAAGGCGAAGGTGAAGAACTCGATTTTTGCCACGGTCACTTCAATGGCAGTCAATATCAGGCACAGCAAGACAGCAATCATTCCAATGAGATTGACAGCGGAAAGGCCGAGACTGGAAAGCGAAAACTCCGCTTGATCCCAATAAACGCTGAAAATCGTGAAGGCGTTCTGGACAATACCGTCGCCGCCGAGTTTCGAGGCTTCGCTCCCCGTCAAGCCCGCCGCCAAATACCCGATCATCTCGAAGCCATCCGCGAGAGCCGTCATCAGCCAAATCCACTTGTCCATCAAATAGAGCATAAAACCAACCTGAAGCACCTTGCTCAAGAGAAACTGCACTTTGTCTCCATGAAACTTGAAGCTCAAATCCCATGTCCCCTGAATGACGGCGAGAACCAGCAGGATTTTCTTGCAGTAAGGCAAGATGTTCGCCGAACCCGGAACAACGACATTGTGGATAAAGTTTTGCAGGAACGCTCCGAGAAGGTCGAAGGACTTGACGTCGGATTTCAGGTGAAATTCGTACTGCTGCACCACAGCGACGGAACTGTCCTCGAAGTCGAAGCCCAGGGACAAAAGAGCGCCGCCAAAATTCCACGCGAGGCCGATTCCCAACATGACTTGCCATAGGAGCTTCTTTTCGTCCTCGATGCCCATGCTCCACATTAGGAAAGATG
>JAGAZS010000329.1 GCA_017939945.1 Schwartzia sp. (in: firmicutes) | reverse complement strand
GTAAACATGAAATCTTCTTGATTCAGTTCCCTGATCCGTTTTGAGCCCTGGAACATGCCGCAGTCGATCAGGATTTTCATATCCTGCACTTCCAGCATATAGCACGAGCCAGTCACCGTGTGCGCCGCACCAAAAAATCTCAGCCGCATACGAACACTCCCTTCTTTTTCATGTCAGGCGTCGTCCTCGCCTATGATACGGATTTCCGGCGTCAGGCGGACGCCGTTCTTCTCCTCTATGCGCCTCTGCACCTCTTCAATCAGAGCGAGCACATCCGCCGCCGTAGCCCCGCCTTTATTGATCACGAATCCCGCGTGCTTTTCCGAGACCTGCGCGCCACCGATCGAAAAGCCCTTGAGCCCCGCCTCGTCAATCAGCGTCCCCGCGAATAGTCCCGGAGGACGTTTGAACGTGCTGCCGGCGCTCGGCTTGTCGAGAGGCTGCTTTTCCATGCGTCGTCTCGTGAATTCCGCCATCTTCTCCTGAATGGCAGCCGGTTCGCCCTCCTTTAGGGAAAGCTCGATCTCGCAGATGATGTGCCCGTTCTGCTGAAAAACGCTGTGCCGGTAGCCAAAATCCATTTCCTCCGCGCGGTAGCGAAGGATCTCGCCTTCCAGCGTAACAGCGGCGACGCCGGAAATCACCCGGCTCAACTCGCCGTCGTAAGCGCCGGCGTTCATGAAGACCGCGCCGCCGAGACTGCCGGGAATGCCGACGGCAAATTCGAGTCCGGAAAGTGCATGACTCGCCGCGAACAGGGACACCGTCCCAAGCGTCGCGCCCGCTCCAGCCCTAATGCGCGCACCTTCTCTCTCTATATGGGAAAACGGCTTCCCGAAGGAAACTACCGCGCCACGAATACCCCCGTCCCGCACGAGCACATTGGACCCATTGCCTAGGATCGTGAGCGGAATGGAATACCGTTTCGTCAGCCGCAGGACCTCCAAAAGTTCCTCAATGGACGCTGGAAGCACGAAGACGTCCGCTTTGCCTCCAATGCGAAACGTTGTATGGCACGCCATCGACTCGTCCGTGAGCACCTGTTTCTCAGGCAGCGCCTCACGCAGTGCCTTTATATAATTACCGTCTATCGTATACCCCATCGGGCTCCTTCACCTCACCGTTTGCAAACCGGGAAAAGAAAGCTGGCGCAGTGCCTCATATGCGGCCACCGCCACTGCGTTTGAAAGATTCAGCGAACGGGCCTCCGACTGGAGAGGAATCCGCACCGTCGTATCCCAATGCGCCCGTAGCAAATCTTCCGGTAGTCCAGCCGTTTCCTTTCCGAAGACGAGAAAACTTTCCGGCCCATAGGCGGCCTCCGTATAAAGCTGCGCCGCCTTTGTCGAAAAAAAGAAAAACGGAGTCCCGGCATGCGCCTCTATAAGTTCGTCAATCGAATCGTGATAAAAGACCTGCACTAAATGCCAATAATCAAGCCCTGCGCGTTTCAAATATTTGTCGTCCGTTGAAAAACCAAGCGGACGTACTAAGTGTAGCTCCATGCCCGTGCCCGCGCACAAACGGGCAATATTGCCTGTATTTCCCGGTATTTCTGGTTCAACCAAAACGATACGCAATCTGTCACCTCGTTTATCTTAGGAAGAGGAAACGTTTCATATAAAAATAGATTGTGTAATCGACTTCACACAATCTATTTTATCCCACCTTATTCCTCTATTTCATAATTCGCGTAGATATTCTGCACGTCGTCGTGTTCCTCCAGCGCGTCGACGAGAGCCATCATCTTTTCGGCGTCTTTGCCTTCCAGCTTTACCGTCGTGTCGGGAACCATCGTGACTTCTGCCGAGACCGTTTCGATCCCCTTTTCTCCTAGCGCTTTCTCAATCGCGTCGAAATCCGACGGAGCGGCAGAAATCTCGAAGACGTCGTCCTCTGCTTTCATATCCTCCGCGCCGGCTTCCAGCACGATGTCCATCAGCTCATCCTCATCCGCGAATGTCTCTTTCTCAACAACAAAAATAGCTTTCTGCTTGAACATCCAGCCAACACAGCCAGTCTCGCCGAGGTTGCCGCCATGCTTTGAGAACAAATGACGAACATCGGCCGCCGTGCGGTTCCTGTTGTCGGTCATGATGTCCAGCATAACGGCAACACCGCCGGGGCCATATCCTTCATAGGTGAACTCTTCGTAGCCCGCACCTTCGGAAGCGCCCAAGCCTTTCTGAATTGCGCGCTGTATGTTTTCCTTCGGAATGTTGTTTGCTTTCGCTTTCGAAAGAGCGAGCTTCAGGCGCATATTGCCAGTAGGATCGGCGCCGCCCATCTGCACGGCAATCGTGATTTCACGACCGATTTTTGTTGTGATTTTTCCGCGAATCGCGTCGTTCGCGCCTTTTTTCCGCTTAATATTCGCCCATTTGGAATGTCCTGACATAAATAAAACTCTCCTTCATTTGTCTGTCGTATGAATGCCAAATTATTATATCACAGCGCCTTGATAAAATCAAAATTAAACCATCGACAGCCGTGTTTTCCGTGTTTTATACGTCTTTTTCCTGTAGCACGTCTTCCAGCGCGTTCAAGAGCTCGTCTGTGTTCTGACTTGTGATGACAAGCGGAGGCTGAAAAGCCATGACGTTACGATTTAGGCCGTTTTTTCCAATTAGGAAGCCCCTGTCTTTCATCTTCTCCAATACATCGTCCAAAAGCTCCGGATATGGACTGCCGTCGGAATGGATAAACTCAGCCCCCACCATCAGTCCAAGTCCGCGCACGTCACCAATGACGTCATGGCGCGCCGCCAGTTCTTTCAGCCCGTTCATGAGCTGCTCACCGCGATCCTCCGCGTTTTTCATTAAATCATGGCTTTCGATGTAGTCGAGAACGGCCAGTCCTGCCGCCGAAGAAACAGGATTGCCGCCCAGCGTGGACGCACCGGGTTTCGTATAGACGTCGGCGATTTCCGACGTCGCGATAAAAGCGCTAATGGGAACGCCGTTCCCAAGTGCTTTCGCCATTGACATGATATCAGGTATGATGCCATAATGCTCGATTGCAAACATTTTGCCCGTCCGGGCAAAGCCTGTCTGCACTTCGTCGATAATTAGCAAAGCCCCGTAAGCCACAAGGATTTCCTTCAACCGTTTGAAATAACCTTTCGGCGGAACGACGATTCCCGCGTTCCCCTGCACAGTTTCGGCGATGAAGGCCGCCGGATGGCCGGAGGTCGCCGTTTTGATAATGTCCTCAACTGCGTTGGCGCAGGCAAGGTCGCAGGACGGGTATTTTTTTCCCAGCGGGCAGCGATAGCAATAGGGGTTCGGCGCGAAATGAATGCCGCCAACCGGGTGAGGATCTGTGCGCCACATGCCGATACCTGTAAGGTTCATGGCTAACTTTGTCCGACCGTGAAGTCCTCCACGTAACGCGAGGTATTCATTGCTTTCCGTGTAAATGGCGGCAAGGAGCAACGCCCCTTCGTTCGCCTCCGTACCCGTTGAACAAAAGAAGGATTTTTTTAGCTCCCCTGGCGTGATGGCAGCTAGCCGCTCCGCAAGCTGCACGAATTTTTCTGTCAGGTAGATGTTGCAAACATGCTGCAAGGTCTGAATTTGCTCACAGAGCTTGTCCGTGATTTCCGGGTTGCAATGGCCGCAGTTAATAACGGAAACGCCGGCGAAGCAATCCAGATATTTTTTCCCCGTATGGTCAAACAGATATTGCATGGAGCCGCGCACCAGCTCCGGCGGCTTTTCGTAAAAGTGCGAAAGACACGGCATGATATACTGACGCTTCTTCTCGATAATCTCCTGCGGACCGATGTATTTTTCCAAAACGCTTCTCCCCCCCTGATTTCTAGTAAAAACGAAACGCGCCTATACCAGGCTTTCTTGGACCGTCCGATGCGATTTCGTCTATCGTTAGCATTCCGGACGCACCCATGGATGTGGCGTCCAGCGCTTTCCGATAAAAAGCAACGAGCCGCCCGACCCACTGCGGCGTGTAATCCTGCCCTTCGATACGGTATGAGTTGACTCCGTTCAACGCTCCAATGTACGGATACAAGCAAAGATCCTTTGCGAACAAAATATGATTGCGTCCGTATTGGTCGATACGAATCGAATGACGCTCCCCCGCCTCGTCCAGAAGCGCGTACCGATGATCAGAAAACGCAGTGTCGGCAAAGGGATTAGGAGACAGGCTAAAGGCCGGAATGTTATGATCGCAAAGCATGGATGCGTATGCGCCGTGTATCACGACTTCCACCGGAATCGCAGCGTGTTGCAGCATCGCCTGAAGCTCCGCCGGCGGAAGTTCAAAAGACGCAGTTGCTATTTTGACTCCGTACGCCTTCAGGAATTCCAACGATGCGTGATTGCAGATATTCATCGAGAAATCCGCCTGTATCGGTAGCGAGGTCATTGTGTGCGCCATTTCCAGTGTACCCAAATTGCCGACGCAGACAGCGTCCGGGCGAATCTGCTCCAAAGCCTTCAGGAACTGCTCCAGTTCCCCGCATTCCCTACGCATGGCGGTCCTGGGCGTCGCGACGACGGCCAACTTTCCATGCGCGTGCGCGTAATCGACGACGTTTCCGATCGCTTCGAGCGTCCAGGGCCGACGCGGTCGGAAAACGTCGCCCCCGATGCAGACGGTGTCGGCGCCGTTCTCAATGGCGGCAACCGCACTTTCCTTATCCGCAGCGCGAACGGATAAACGAGGCGCTCCTTCCGCTCTGCACTTATCGACGTCATTTTGATTGGAAAATGGCATCGCCGCCTCCTCGACTGCATGACTGAAAAAGCGGGGCTCCCGAGAGCCGTCCCAGCCGATATCCTCCGCCGTGACCTTGCCGAGAGCTGAACAGGTGCTGAAATCTCGAACGCGGCCATTGTAAAGCGTCTGCCAGTCGCCTTCGTCGATCCGATACCCAGTCGGGTCGGCCAGATAGGCGTCAATGGCCTTTCGATAGAGACTGACGATACGGAACACAAAATCCGCAGGACGCATGCGCCCCTCAATCTTAAACGAGAACACGCCCGACTGAATGAGCTCTGGGATATGACGGTACATGCACATATCCTTTATCGCGAGCTTGTAAGCGCCTCTCCCATTTTCGTCCAGTATTTCGCCCGTTTCCTCGTCGATTAGGCGATAGGGCCAACGGCAGGGCTTCAAACAGAGGCCCCGATTGCTGCTTTTGCCGAAGAGCACGCCGGAATGAATGCACTGCCCGCTCTCCGCGAAACACATATCGCCGTGCATGAAATATTCGATTTCGAGGCCGGTCCGTTCTCTCAGCAGCGAAAGCTCGTCCAGGGACAGTTCGCGGCTCGCGACGATCCGCGTGATCCCGCACTTCTTCAGTAGATTCATCGAGGGCTCGTTATGGATATTCATCATGACGGAAGCGTGCATCGGGATTTTAAGATTGAGCTTGCGGACGAGCCGAATCACGGCAAGATCCTGCACGAGAATTGCGTCCGGACCGATGGTTCCGAGATACCGAAGGAACTCCTCCAAATCCCCAAGTTCGTTTTCGTAGATCAGGTTGTTGATTGTGACATAAAGCCTCACGCCGTGCGCGTGTGCAAAGGAAACGGCACGAGCCAGCGCCTCGTCGTCAAAGTTCATGTCCTTCCGATGCAGACGCATATTGAAATGCTTGCCGCCGAGATAAACGGCGTCCGCGCCCGCTTTGACGGCTGCCTCCAGTGTATCCCAATTTCCCGCCGGAGCGAGAAGCTCAACAGACGAACGTTCCAGAATCATGAGATATATACACCTCGTTAAAAAATAATCCCCCGGCGTAACCACCGAGGGATAATCGCACAATAACTTAGCGCTTCGAGAACTGCGAAGCCTTGCGCGCTTTCTTCAGACCGTATTTGCGGCGCTCCTTCTCGCGCGAATCACGAGTCAGGAAACCCGCTTTCTTCAACGCCGGACGAAACTCGCCGTCAAGCTCCAACAGTGCACGGGAAATGCCGTGACGAATCGCGCCTGCCTGGCCAGAGGCGCCACCGCCGGAAACGTTAGCCAGCACGTCGTACTTATCCACCATCTCCGTCAGTACCAACGGCTGACGAACGATAAGTTCCAGCGTCTTCAGACCAAAATACTCTTCCATATCGCGGCCGTTAATCGTAACCTTACCCGCACCCGGAACCAGACGAACTCTGGCAACCGAGGATTTCCTGCGGCCGGTGCCGTAGTAATTGACCAATGCCATAAATTGTTCCTCCTATTCCAGTCTCACTTCAAATTCAGGACTTCCGGCTTCTGCGCC
>JAGAZS010000328.1 GCA_017939945.1 Schwartzia sp. (in: firmicutes) | reverse complement strand
TTATTCCGTTGAATAAATTTTCTGTACTTATTTTTATTATATCGCATGGAATAAAACTCGTAAACTCAAACTTGCGGGGGAATGCCGATGACCTCGCAGGGACGTCACCCGAGTCGCTTCGCGCCAGGCCAAACCTTCTTCTCGTAAAAAGGCCGCAGAGGTAATTTTGCTGTGGCAAAATTTGAATTAAGGCCTTATAATATAATAATATTGGTATGTTTTGGTTTGCGTCGTTTGTCAAAAACATGTGGCGCAACGATATACTCAGAAAAACTGAATGCGAAAGGGGGGAGACCCATGCCCCTGCCCACTCCTCCCGATCCTTTGGATTTAGCGACCATCTATCGGGAATATTACAAACGCATTTACAACTACATCTACGGGCAAATCCTTCATCGCGAGGCGGCGGAGGATTTGACGGCAGACGTATTCGTGGCGGTGGCGGCACATATTGAGCAGTTTGAATCGTCGCGGGGCAATTTCGCGACATGGCTGTTCACGATTGCCCGGAACATAACGCGGAATTATCGTCTGCGGAGCTCAACGCGCCTGGAAGAATACCGCGGGGAGCTTCCCGAATGTGCCGCCGACAAGCCGAAGGGTTGGGACGATTCCCTGCGCTCCCCGGAAAACATCCGGACGGAGCGCATCTTGGCGCATCTTTCCCAGGAGGAACGCAGATTTCTGGGGCTCCGCTACGTACTGGATCTTTCCAACGAAGAAATCGGGCGCGTCATCGGCGCGTCATCGGACGCTGTCAGCCAGCGATACCATCGTCTGCTGACGAAGTGCCGGAAATTGGACGAAAAAGAGACCGGAAAATCGTGAACGGTATTGGAAAACATTATGTTTTTTCGCAGGCTTTTTTAATGAAAAAAGCGTGAGGAGTCAATAATTTTATGGAAGTAAGGGAAAGAATACGGCAGTTCTTCTTCGGGAAACATCGCGTCAAGACGCCGACCATCCTCCAGATGGAGGCCACGGAGTGCGGCGCGGCGTCCCTGGGGATGGTGCTGGCCTATTACGGCAAATGGCTTCCGCTGGAAAAGCTGCGGCAGGAGTGCGGCGTGACACGGGACGGCGTCAACGCGAAGAACATCCTGCGCGCAGCCCGGCGGCTCGGCTGCGTCGCGAAAGGATTCGCCGGCAAGCCCGAAGTGCTTCGGGGAAAAGAATTCCCGTTGATCCTGTTTTGGGAGTTCAATCATTTCGTCGTGATGGAGGGCGTCGAGAACGATACCGTCTATCTGAACGATCCCGCACTGGGACGGCGGAAGGTTTCCTGGGCGGATTTCCTGACGTCCTACACCGGAATTTATCTGAACATCCGCCCCGGCGAAGACTTTGTGCAGGAAGGACATCCTTACAACGTCGCCAAGGCTATTGCCGAAAAACTCGCCGAGGATAAATGGGCGCTGCTCTTCATCCTGATCCTCGGGCTTTGCATGGTAATCCCCGGCCTTGCTGTGCCGGTGATGAACCAGATTTTCATCGACGACGTCTTTTCGATGAAGCACCCCGAATGGACGACGAAACTGCTCCTGGCCATGGCTGCGGCGGCAATCCTGTCCGGCGTCATGAACGCCATGCGGGCGATCGTATTGACCTATTGGCAGAAAAAGCTGACGCTGGCGGATTCGTCCTCATTCTTCTGGCATGTCCTGCGGCTGCCCGTAACTTTCTTCCAGCAGCGTTACGCGGCGGATGTGGCCTCCCGCATCCAGTTCAATGAGGCCAACGCCGAAGTGCTTTCGGGGCAGGCGGCCACAGCCCTCCTCGATATGTTCATCGCGCTGTTCTATCTGGGGCTTTTGGTGCAGTACAGCGTGCCGCTGACGCTGGTGGGCGTTTCCTTCAGTTTCGTCAATCTCGCGGTGATCCTCTATATGCGCCGGAACATGACCGACCTGACCATGCGGATCCAGCAGGAAAAGGGCAAGGAATACGGCGTGCTGATGAACGGCCTGATGATGATCGACAGCGTCAAGGCCTGCGGAAGCGAGGCCGACCTGTTCGGGAAATGGGCGGGTTACGCCGCCAAGGCTCTCGTCGCCAATCAGGAAATGCAGATCTGGTCGCTGAAGGTACGCCTCCTGCCGACGCTCCTGGCGGGAATTTCCGGGGCGCTGGTCATGACCGTGGGCGGCTTTTCCATCATGGAAGGCCTGATGACCGCCGGCGTCTATACGGCGGTGAACAGCCTGATCGCAAAATTCCAGGAACCGATGCAAAAAATCCTGGCCCTCAGCGACGTCATACGGATGACGGAAATGCAAATGCAGCGTCTTGACGACGTGAAACGGTACCCGATCGACAGTCTCAATTACCCCGACGAAACGCAGACAATCACCTTCACGGGCACTCGCTTGTCCGGCGAGCTCACCATGCGGGACGTGAGCTTCGGATACAGCCCGCTGGACCCGCCGCTTTTGGAGAATTTCAATCTTTCCCTGACGCCGGGGCGCTGGGCCGCCATCGTGGGCGCGTCGGGCAGCGGCAAATCGACATTGGCGAAGCTCGCGTCAGGGCTTTACGAGGAATGGTCGGGAGACGTGTGCTTCGACGGCGTGAAGCGCCGGGAGATTCCCCGGGCCGTGCTGGTCAGCTCGATCGCCACGGTGGATCAGGACGTATTCCAGATTTCCGGCACGGTGCGCGAAAATCTCTCGCTGTTCGACAAATCCGTGCCCAAGGAAGACATCGTGCTGGCGGCGCAGGACGCCTGCATCCATGATGATATCCTGCGGCTCGCGGGCGGTTACGAGGCCGAGGTGGCCGAGGGCGGGCTGAATTTCAGCGGCGGGCAGCGGCAGCGGCTGGAGATTGCCCGCGCCCTGGCCGGCAATCCGTCCATCCTGATCCTCGACGAGGCGACCAGCGCCATCGACCCGATGACCGAGCAAAAAGTGCTGGCAAACATCCGCCGCCGCGGCTGCACCTGCCTGATCGTAGCCCACCGCCTGTCGACGATCCGCGACGCGGACGAGATCATCGTACTGGAAAAGGGCAAAGTCGCCGAGCGGGGAACGCATCGGGAAATGATGCTGCACGACGGCCCGTACCGCAGGCTGATCGAGGAAAAAGAAAGGGAAACACAGGGAGAAGCGACGCTGGACTGATTGTTTCGTGAGGAGGTGAACGCCATGAAGCTTTCCGCAGGGGAACGGTATCCGCTGACGGATGAAAAAATGTATATCGTATTGACGTCGGGGGAAGCTGAAGTTTATGCCGTCACGAAGCAGCAGGATTCCTTCCGGCAAATGTTCCTGACGGAGCTTTCCCCGGGGGAGGCGGCGTTTCCCTCGATGGACGAGTTCGGCATGGTCGACGTGGTGGTTTACGCTGTCGAAGACGCGGAGCTTGACTTGCTGCCGCTGGCCGAGGGGGAGCCCTCTTCGCTGGCACCGCTGATGAAGCAATGGTTCGGTCGGCTCGTGGAGCTTCCCTGGCTGCGGCTTTTGGCGGACCGGGGCGACGACATGCTGAAGACCTGGGCGGACGGCTCGACCCTGGACGGCAATACAATGGACATGGCGGCGCTCTCGAAGACGTTTGCGGAGAACGAGGGCATTTTCGCGATGCTGCTCGGCGTGCGGTTCAAGTCCCAGGACAAGCAGCGCGGGGAACGACTGAAAGGGCGCGCGAAGCGGCAGCGGCGCCTCGTGGACGAGACGATTTCGGGGCTTCTGGGCGAGGAACTCCCGCCGGAGGACGGGGGCGGAACGGACAACGCGAAGGTCGAGGCAGTGGCTTTCCTCGTGCGGTGCGCGGCGCAGGCCATGAAAATGCCTGTCGAGGAAATCCACATCGCGCCGGAAATGGTGAAAAGGCTCGACGCCTTCGGCCTGCTTCGCCGCCTCGTCCAGAAGAGCGGAATGTATATGCGCTTTATCCACTTGGAGGACGACTGGTATACCGGAGACAGCGGCGTCATACTCGGCTATCTTTCGTCGGGCGACAAAAAGGAATTGGCCGCGCTGTTGCCGGTCACGCCGGAAAGCTACCGCATCGTGACGCGGGAACATCCCGAGGGCATTCCGGTCACGGAAGAAGTCGCGACGCAAATCGAGAAAGACGCGTTCCTCTGCTATCCGGGACTTCCCGCCCGGAAGCTCACTTTTGGGGATTTGTTCAAGTTCCTGTACCGGCAGAGCTGGTCGTCAGACTGGAAATCGATTGTCGCCGTCAGTTTCGTCATAGGTCTGATTCCGCTGATCACGCCGATCGTCACCGAAACCGTTTTCAAGGACATCATCCCGATTCTCGACCGGGAGGGACTGGCCACCGTCACGCAGGTCATGATGGTGGCCGGGTTCACCACGGCGGCGCTGACCACGGTTCGCTCCGTCGCATTCCTGCGGCTTTCCTCTTCCTGCGGCATGACGCTTCGCGCCGCGCTTCTGGGGCGTCTCCTGGCTATGCCCTCAAACTTTTTCCGCCGCTTCCAGTCCGGAGACCTGGCAAACCGCATGGTGGGACTGGAAACGGCGACGATGCTTTTTTCGGAGAATTTCGTCGGCGTTCTCTTCAATCTCGTGTTTTCCATCTGGAGCCTCGGCCTGATGTGTTACTACAGCTGGAAGCTCACCGCGGCGGCGCTCGGGATCTGGCTTGTCTACCTGGTGTTCAGCGGCTTTATCATCAACCGCCTCGTCCGCTCGGAACGGTGCATGACCGAGGCGAAGAACAAGACCTCCGGCATCTTGCAGCAAATCTTCACCGGACTGGTGAAATTCCGCGTCAAGGGCGCGGAGGAGCAGGCGTACCACCTTTGGGGCGAGAAATTCGCCGAGGAATGGAAATGGAACTACAACGCCCGCGTGCTGAAAAACTATAACGCCGTGATTGCCGCCGTCCAGCCGATCCTGTTGGCGCTGGCCGTCTATTATCTCGGCCTGCGGGAACTGGCGGAAACGTCGACGGCGGGCGGAACCGGCGGCGCGGCCAATGCGCTGGCGGATGTCCTTACGATATCGGAGCCGATGAGCGTCGCCACGTTCATCGCCTTCCAGGCTGCCTACAGCGCGTTCAATGTATCTTTGAACGCCGTGATGCCGGTGCTGGAGGAGCTTTCCGCCATTCGTCCGCTGCTGGAAAATATCCAGCCGGTTCTCGACGAGGAGCCGGAGGTCGCCGAGGAAAAAATGGAGGCCGACCTGCTTTCCGG
>JAGAZS010000038.1 GCA_017939945.1 Schwartzia sp. (in: firmicutes) | reverse complement strand
GTCAAGGGATTGCCGCTGGCCTACAACAAGGACTTGCAGGAAGACAAGGAAGGCGTGTTCGACGCCATCGACACGGTGAAGTTCAGTCTCGCGGTCTACGCGCGCATCCTGCGCGGCATGAAAGTGCGGAAAGACGTCATGCGCCGCGCTGTCGAGGAGGATTTCTCGAACGCCACCGACCTCGCGGATTATCTTGCGAAAAAGGGTTTGCCTTTCCGCAAGGCGCATGCCGTGGCGGGTGAGGCCGTCGGGTATTGCATCGAAAAGAAAAAATGGCTGCAGGACCTGACGATGGACGAGTTCAAGAAACTCTCCCCGCTGTTCGAGGAAGACATCCGCGAAGCCATCCAGCCGGAGACTTGCGTGAAGAACCGCAACTCCCTCGGAGGCACGTCCAACGCGCAGGTAGAGGCGCAGCTCTCCGCCGCCGGCAAACTCGTCGCGGAGGAAGCGAAGGAAGCGGAAAAACTCGCGGAAAAACAGATTTAAGTTTACGAAAAAATATCCCCCATCCAAAAAAACGGGTGAGGGATAATTTTACTTGCTTATCGCATCATGAAATTTGATGCAGATTTCTTCGATAAAATCCCGCTTTTTGAGCGTGGCGAGCCATTCCTTCGGGATTGCGTCCAAGCCGTAGGCGAGGCCGGCAAGTCCGCCGGTGATCGCCGCGACGGTGTCCGTATCGTCGCCGAGGTTCACCGCCGTAAGTACCGCATCCCGGAAATTGTCAGTGCTCAAAAGGCACCAAACCGCTGCCTCCAGCGTATCGACCACATAGCCGCTGCTCCGTATCTCGCTGCGCGGGGGGAGATCGTCAGCACGGAAGGTCCAAAGTCGCGCGTAGGTTTCCTTCCCTTCACGCATTTCTTCCGTATCCTCGAAAGGAACTATGGGAGGCTCGCCCGCGAACTTTTCGCATAGGGCATTCAGCTCATCGGCGTCAGCGCAAAGATCCTTCTTTGCTTCCTCCAATGCGTATTCAATACATTCGTGCGGAGTCGTTCTTTGCGGCTCCAATGACAGCCATCGATGGGCGCCCAGCATAAGATAGATGGCTATCGTGCTGTAAATCCTGCAGGCGACTTCGCTGCGCGGGTGGGCGTGGGTAAGGGCGGACGCTTCATTTACAAGCTCGATATCGTTAATCCACAGTTCGTCCGGCTTGCAAATCAGGGCGGCAATCGGCAGGATCCGCATCAACGAGCCGTTGCCGTTGTCGCGTTCGTCTGTGCCGCCGCATTCCCCGGCGGGGACGCCGCCTTTATAGCGGTCAAGCGCAACGCCCGTCATGCCGCCCACGTCGAAAACCACGTCCGTGGCCGTGAACGCTGCCTCGTCCTTCCAGCGCAAAAAATTTTTCATAATGTCGTCGTAATCGATATGGCCGACGCGTGCGATGCTTTCCATCGTGGCGAGCGTCATGCTCGTGTCGTCAGACCATGTCCCCTCGGGCTGACGCCACGTGCCGCCGGCGCGCATTCCGGTCACCGGGGCTTTGTCCAGCTTTTCCCGCTCGGCAAACTCCACAGGTACACCCAGCGCGTCGCCGACGGCAAAACCCAAAGTCATTGCACGAATCTGGTTCAGGCTCGGAACGGAAAGCAATTTCCCGGCGTCCGGCAAGGGATATGACGCATACTCCGGCGCGTGCGTTATACCTTCTTGCTTGAGATAACCGTAATACAGATCGTACAAAGTCTCCGAAAATTTTTGGCGTTTGTTCTCGTTCAGGGTATGGAACTCATCAAAATACTTTTCAAACAATATTTCCCCTTCGACTTCGCCGCGATTTCCTTCCATGATCTTCAGGAAGTCCTCGTCCGTATATTCCGCCGCGGCGGCTTCTTTTTCCCATTTTTTCCATTTCGCGTCGCTGCCCTCGAAGACACGGAGCGATTTTTGGAGCGGCTTTTTGAGCGTTTTGCTGAAATTGCAGGAAAGTACAAGCTCCGTATCATGGGCGAGCGTCTCGGTCTCCCTGGACATGACGGCCCGCAGCAGATTTTCGAGTCCGTCTTCCAAAGCTTCGGGGCTGTGAAAAATCAGCATGCGTCCTCCCGGCTCCGCAAGGTAAAGCTCGGCACGGCTTTTCGCTTTGCGCTGGGCAAGCCAACGCGCCGGATTCGCCGCGCGGTGTTCCAGACTGTGGAGCATCATCATTTCGACGTGGAACCGTCCGTCGCCGTCCGTATTATAGTGGTTGAACATCATATTGTCGATCATCTCGCGGGTCTTGTCCACGCGCTCGTAGAATTTCCCGTCATAGGCGACATAATTCACGGCGTCGGCCCACCACGGCTCGACGTCCGGCAGCCAAAGCAGCAATTCACAGGCGTCGTCGTCCTCGGAAACCAGGTACAGACGCCGCGGTGCGAGAAATGCGACCGTATCCTCCGCGTCCATTTCGCCGCTGCCCCATGTATTGTCAACGATATAAACATTGTTCCAAACTTTATTCGTCTGCTCTTCGCCGATTTCGCGCAGAGCGGGATGCTTCGCCAAATACGAAGCGAGCAGCGCGTTGTCGCCGCTGTCGTGGGTATCCGCATCCATCGTAAAAATCTGCGTGTCCTTTTTCAAATGCAGCTTCATCATAAAAGTCGTCATCCGAATT
>JAGAZS010000037.1 GCA_017939945.1 Schwartzia sp. (in: firmicutes) | reverse complement strand
CCGTTCAAATTCAAATCCATTCTACCCTAGGCAGGGCTGGCCGAACGCGAACAGTGTCTCATTGATGGTGAAGATGTCGTACTCCCTGCGCTCGATGAAATACTCGACGATGATGTCCGTCTTGCTGCTGTGGGAGATCGCGTAGCCCGCGCGGCCGATGAAGTCCTTCGTTTCGTCGAGGTTCAGCTCCAGCGCGACGGCGAGGGCCAGCGCCGTGGCA
Organism: Schwartzia sp. (in: firmicutes); assembly: GCA_017939945.1. Classification (GTDB taxonomy): domain Bacteria; phylum Bacillota; class Negativicutes; order Selenomonadales; family Selenomonadaceae; genus RUG12372. Next base: position 3,853 of record JAGAZS010000037.1, on the reverse strand, counting down.
TTGCTCGGCTGGTAATCGGGCTTGTTCCTGATTTTCGAGAAGTGCTTGCGGTCCATGTTTGCGCGTTTGTAGACATCCGGATCGGTCTTGCCTTTTGCGTCGATTAATCGGAGCAGCGCCTCGGAAAAGGTGTCGTCCGCCTCGTCCAGCAAATCGGAAAGGGAGCGCGTTTTCTTCGGCGCGGCGGATTTCTCTCTTGTTTTTGGGCGTCCGTCGACGGAGCATTTTCTCTTCGCGGAACGCCTGGGCACAGGCATCTCGTCCATTTCCATCATCCGGGATTCGGCCGCATTTGGCAAAGATGCGCCCAAAGCGGAAATCCCCATTGCTTCCCTGCGCCTCTTTTGTTCTTCGGCGCGACATTCCTCTTCAACAATTTCCTCGAGATAATTCCTGTCCAAATAATCCTGCACGTCGTCGAAGAGGCTGCCGGAAATCTTGAAGGAATTGCGGTCAAACACCACGAGATACACTTGCATCTCATGTTCCGCCAGGAATCCCTTGATGGCCTGCACCGCCGTGGCGATGGCAATCTCCGCCGGGCAGCCGAAAACGCCCGCCGAAATCAGCGGGAACGCGATGGAGTTGCATTTATGCTCCAACGCGAGTTCTAAAGAGTTTTTGTAGCAATCGGCCAACTGCTCTCGCTGCCCTTTCTTCCCGTCCTGCCAGATCGGCCCCACCGTATGTACGACGTATTTCGCGGGGAGCTTGAATCCGGGCGTGATGAAAGCCGTTCCCGTGGTGATGTCCCCGATTTTCTTCCGCTCGACAATCAGCTCCGGCCCCGCGGCCCGATGAATGGCGTAATCCACGCCGCCGCCCACCTCGGGCGTAGGGTGGGCACTGTTGACAATCACGTCCACCTTCAATTTTGTAATGTCGTTTCGCACGATCTCCAACGGCATAAAATCCTCTCCTCCCCAACTGTATCAAGGCATTTTTCGCAATCAAACTTTGCAAATTTTAATGCAGTAAAAAAAATTTACTTAAAAAATTTTTAGTCAGTGAAAAAACAATTACGGCGTATGCAGATAAATCAATCCGGCAATCTGCAATATCAAGATCAGCGGCACGCCGTAACGGAATTTCAAATGACGCGTCTTGTGCCGGAAAATCGCCATCGCCGTCAACGCCCCAACGCTGCCGCCGAGAAGCGCGAGAAGCAGCAGTATCCTTTCCGGCACGCGCCACATGCCCCGCTTTGCGCACAGCTTGTCCCAACCATAAACGGCAAACGTGGCAACGGTGACGACGAGCAAATAGACGGCTGAAATTTTGTGAATGTCGCCCATGCAAGACTCCCCTTCCTTCCCTTTTATTATATTACGCACACAAATGAAAATCCATGCCTGCCTGACTTTTTGGGGAGTGGAAAACGTCGTCATTTGTGGTATGATGATAATATTCCCGCTTCGGAGGTGATTTGGGATTGCCTGAACATAAAAAAGGGCTGCTGATGGCGGCCCTGGGAGCAGCCATGTGGGGCGGCAGCGGCGTGGCGGGACAATATCTGCTGCAACAGTGCGCCTTCACAACAGAATGGCTTGTCGTCACCCGTATGCTCTTGGCGGGAACCATCCTGCTCATTCTCGACGTTTTCTTTTATCGTTCAAATCTCCTCACCGTCTGGCGGGAACGGCAGGACGCGAAGGAATTGATTGCCTTCGCGCTGATCGGCATGCTGGCGGTGCAATACACCTATTTCGCCAGCATAAAGCACGGGAACGCGGCGGCGGCCACCGTGCTGCAATACCTGATGCCGATTGTCATCGTCTGCTACACGACGATTTCCACGCGCAAGCTCCCGAAAGGCCGCGAACTCTTCTGCGTGGCGCTGGCTGTCCTCGGCACCTTCCTGCTCGTCACCCACTGCGATTTCGGGAAGTTTTCCATTCCCGCCGTGGCCGTGATATGGGGACTTCTTTCGGCATTGTCCGCCGCTTTCTACACCGTACAGCCGAAACGACTGATCCGCAAATGGCGGGCGACGCTGATTATCGGCTGGGGAATGCTCGTCGGAGGCGCGGTACTCGCCTTTTTCTGTCCCCCTTGGGAATTCAAGGGACATTGGGATGCGAGCGCCGCAATGATTTACGCCTATATCATCATTTTCGGCACGGTCGTCGCCTTTGGCTGTTATCTAGGCAGCCTGAAATACATCCAGCCGACGGAAGCCAGCGTTCTCGGCTCCATCGAGCCGCTTACCGCAATCGCCCTTTCCGTCCTGTTGCTCGGCGTTCCCTTCGCTTTCATGGACGCCCTCGGCTCGGCGCTGATTCTGGGCGGCGTTTTTCTCTTGGCACGAAAATAAAAAGGGCGCAGTCATAACATTTGCCACGCAAAAAGGCTTCGAACAGATTTTTCGTCTGTCCGAAGCCTTTTTTATCTGTTTTTACAGCTCCGAAAACATCGGCAAATATCGCAGGCACAGCAAACCTATGGCCGTCACGGCTGCCACATTCAGGATTGTCAGCTTCAAGCCTTCCCGTATTTGCAGCCCCGCGTCGAGACCGTAGGAAACCGGGATTGCCCTTGTGGAGACCGGCAGAACGTAGGCGCAGTTCACGGCGACTACCGTAATCAAAAGATACGGCACAGGGTTCAGCCCCGTCGCTTCGGCAATGCTGATCACCACCGGAAGCGCAATCGAGGCCGCCGCCGTGTTGCTGGAAAGCTCCGTCAGCAGACAGCCGAAGGCGCTGAACAACGCGATCATCGGAAGCCCGCCGGAGGGCTCGCTGGCGGCAATCATCTCCGCAAGGCGCTTGACCGCCCCCGTCCCGATCAGCATCCGCCCCAGCGCCATGCCGCTGGCGAACAGGAACATCATGCCCCACATCACATGGCTCTGGGCGTACTCCCAGTCCAGCATCGCCTCGCCGTTTTCGTCCCGCAGCACGAAAACGAGAAGCCCCAGCGACAGGAACACATAGGCGGGCTTCATGCCGGGCAGAAGCGCCGCGTAAAGCGGGCGCAGGAACGCCAGCAGCGTCGCGAGCGCAAACAGCGCAAGCGCAATCTTTTCCCCGCGTTTCCACGCCCCGAATTCTTTGTAAAGGCCGCGAAAATATTCGGCGGAGCCGGAAAGGTCAGGGGCAGTCCGGATCAGCCGCAGCAAAAAGACGAGATTCAGCAGGAAAACCAGCGCGAGAATCGGCAGGAAGCGGATCACCCAATCCACATACATGAACTCGGCGCCGGTGAATTTCTCGATATAGGAAATCGCCACGAGATTCGCCGCGCCGCCGATGGGCGAGCCGAAACCGCCGATGCCGCTGCCCCAGCCGATAGCAAGCAGGATCGGCGCCGCCGTCCTCGCGTCCGTCTCCCCGCCGCCCACAAACTTCAGCATGGCGGCCGCGACGGGACAGAGGATGGCCGCGACGACCACATTCGGCAGGAATACGGACAGCACCACCGACGCGCCGAGCCACGCGAAAATTTGCTGCTTCATCGAAGTGCCTATGCCCGACAGCGCTTTGACCGCCACCCGCTTGTCGAGACCGGTGCGGCTCCATGTCAGGCAGATCAGGTCGGCGCCGAGCAGCAGCACCACAATCTCGGAAAAATATTGGCTGATGACCTCTCCGTTCGGGATCAGCGTCAGCGCCGCGTTCACGACGATCGGCAGCAGCGCCGTCACGGCGATCGCGACGGGACGCAGCGCCCACCAAAGCGCCATCCACGCCGCCATCCCCAGCGCCCCCGCCGCGGCGGCGCCGAAGGATTGCGCGACGAAACACACGACGAGGAACGCCAGCGGGCCGGATAAAAGTGCTGTTTGTTTTTTCATGGCAATCTCCTCGCATTAACAATTCTGCCGTCATTGTATCCGAGGCGGTATCAGATT
>JAGAZS010000327.1 GCA_017939945.1 Schwartzia sp. (in: firmicutes) | reverse complement strand
GCAGTATGACGCGGTCGTGCATTTGGCGGGGCAGACGCTTGTCTCGTATTCGCTGGAGGAGCCCGCGGAGGACGCGGACAGCAATATCCTCGGCATGGTGCGCGTACTGGAGGCGGCGCGCCAGGGCGGCGTGAAGCGCGTGATTTTCTCGTCCACGGCGGCGGCCTATGGCGATGTGCCGGAACGCGATTTGCCGATCAAGGAGGCGCACAAGCTGGCGCCGATGTCGTTCTACGGGCTGTCGAAGGTGACGGCGGAACGGTATCTGGAGCTTTACCATGAACGGTTTGGCTTGGATTATGTGGTTCTGCGTTTCGCGAACGTTTACGGCGAGCGGCAGGGCGACGGCGGCGAGGGCGGCGTCATCAGCATTTTTGCGCGCAGCGTCGCGGAGAAAAAGGAAATCACGATTTTCGGCGACGGCGAGCAGACGCGGGATTTCATTTACGCGGGAGATGTCGCGGCGGGCGTCGCGGCGGCGCTGAAGACGGATCAGGCGAACGTGGTCTACAATCTCAGCACGCAGACGCAGACGAGCCTGCGGGAGCTGGTGAGCGTGCTGTCGGAGGTCGCGGGGCGGCGGATTATCCCGAAATACGGTCCGGAGCGTCCGGGGGACATTTACAAGTCGGCGCTGGCGAACACGCGGGCCCGGCGCGGGCTCGGATGGAAGCCTTCGGTCTCGCTGGAGGAAGGGCTTCGCCGGACTTATGAATATTTTGTTGAGAAGGCTGATATATCGTGAGACATATCAAATGGAATCGCGCGGCGGGGCGTTTGGCTCCGTGCGCGGGGGATGAGGCCGCTCCCTTGCGGAAGGGGGCGGCTTTGTGATATCTTTCTTGAAATTCGGCGTGACCTTTGCTTTGCCGCCGGGGCTTTTCATGCTCTTTTTCCTCTGGATGGGCTTCAGGCTTTGGCGGCGACGTCAAAAAGAAATCGCCGGGGCGATTTTTGTCGTGACGCTGATATTGTACGCGATTTCAACGCCGTATCTGTCGGCGGCGCTGATGCGCAATCTCGAAGCGGCGTACCCGCTGCCGGAGAATCCGTCGGGAGATGTGATCGTTTTGCTGGGCGGCGGCGCGACGAAGGGAACGCCGGACATGGACGGGGCAGGCGGACTCAGCGAAGGCTCGGCGACGCGGCTTTTGGCGGCGGCGCGGCTTTATCATAAGCTGCACATCCCGATCCTTTTTACAGGCGGCAGGGTGCTGGCGGACGGCCCTTCGGAGGCGGAGACCGCGCGGCGGGATCTCTTGGGACTGGGCGTTCCCGATGAGGCCATTATTTTGGAGCCGGAAAGCAGGACGACGGGAGAGAACGCCAAATTTACGGCGGAAGTTTTGAAAACGCGCGGCTTTACGCAGCCGATTCTCGTGACGTCGGCGTTTCACATGAAACGTTCGGTGCTGAATTTTGAGAACAACGGCGTCGCGGTGCAGCCGTTCCCGGTGGGATACCGCGTGGACGCGAAACCCCGCGAACTCCATTACATCTGGTTCGGGCCGGAGGCGTATGCGCTGGACAACAGCGTTTGCGTGATGCGCGAGGAGCTCCGCTTCCTTGTGACGAAAATGACGGGATTCTGATTAGTTCGGTTGATATCAAAAGGGAAGAAGATTTATGGCAAAGGATATGACCGAGGGCAGCCCCTGGCGGCTGATTCTCTTTTTTGCGCTGCCGCTGATCGCGGGCAATATGGTACAGCAAATGTACGCGTTTGCCGATACCTTCCTCGTCGGGCGGTTTCTCGGCGTCAAGGCGTTGGCGGCGGTGGGCTGCACGGGGTGCCTGATGTTCTTGATGATCGGTTTCGTGATGGGCATGACGACGGGGCTGGCAATCAAGACGGGGCAGGCCTTCGGCGCGAAGGACGAGGAAGGCGTGCGAAGAAGCGCGGCGGCCTGCGTAGTGCTTTCAATCATCATGGCGGCGGGGCTGACGCTTTTCGGGCTGCCGCTGATACGTCCGGTGCTGACGATTCTCGACACGCCGCCGGAGATTTTTGACGACGCGGTTTCGTTCATTTCGATTATCTGCGCGGGCGTACCGCTGATGAGTCTGTTCGCGATGCAGACGAACCTGATTCGCGCGTTGGGCGACAGCCGCCTGGCGACGATGATGCTGTCCGGCGGCCTCATCATCAACATCATTTTCGAGCCGATTTTCATTTTGGGCTTCGGTCTCGGTGTGCCGGGGGCGGCGCTGGCGACGGCGGCGTCGCAGGTTCTGGCGAATTTGATTTGCTTTTTTTATATCCGCCGCCATATTTCCCTGCTTTGGATTCGGCGGGAGGATTGGCGATTGACGAAGGCGGAACTTTTTTCCCATGCGCGAATCGGTTTCCCTATGGGATTTCAGTCCTCGGTGGTGGCGCTGGGCGCGATTATCCTGCAAGGGGCGCTGAACGGCCTCGGCCCGCAGTCGATTGCCGCTTATGCGGCGGCGCAGCGGGTGGACGCGGTGGCGGTCATGCCGATGATTTCCTTCGGCATGGCGATGGCGACCTATACGGCGCAAAATTTCGGCGCCCGCCGGCTTTCGCGCATCCGCGAGGGCGTCAAGTCCTGTGTCCTGATGTCGGGCGCTTTCAGCGTATTGGCGGCGGCGTTCAACATCCTGTGCGGCGGTTTTGTGATTGAGGGTTTCGTCGGCGCGGGGGAGACGGAAGTCGTGGCGATGGGGAAAACTTTCCTCGTGGTGAACGGGCTTTGCTATATCGTACTGTCGCTGCTGTTCATTTTCCGGTTTACTTTGCAGGGGCTGGGGCAGACGGCGGTGCCGACCTTTGCCGGCATCATGGAGCTTTTGATGCGTGCGTTGGCGGCGATATTCCTGATCGACCGTTTCGGATATCTCGGCGCCTGCTTCGCGAATCCGATGGCTTGGGTCGGCGCCTGCGTGCCGCTCTTGATTGCGTACTGGACGGTAAAAAAGACGCTGCACGACGGCCCGCCCGCTGTGGAGTCCTAGGACAAATAGGGCAGGGACAAAAATTTTATTTTTTTGGTAAATTTTTAGAGGATTTTTTACCTATGCGGCGAATGTAAGTAATATATATTGGTTGAATATGAAACGGGAGGGAATTTTATGGAGCTCAGCAGAAAAGGCTTTGGCGCTTACGATGTGCGCGGTATTTATCCGGACGAGGTCAACGAGGAGCTTGCTTATCGCGTAGGCAAGGCGTTCGTTCAGCTTTTGGGAGCGAAGCGCGTGGCGGTGGGCCACGATATCCGGCTGTCCGGGCCTTCAATTTCCGAGGCGCTGACCCGGGGTCTGACGGAGTCCGGCTGCGACGTGGTGGACATCGGGCAGTGCGGCACCGAGATGATTTATTTTGCCACTTTCCATTTGGGATTGGACGGCGGCATCATGGTCACGGCCAGCCATAATCCGAAAAACTATAACGGCATGAAGCTGGTCCGCGAAAAGGCGATCCCGATTTCCAGCGACACGGGACTCAAGGATATCGAGAATCTTGCCATCGAGGGCAATTTCAAGCCTTACGACGGGCCGAAGGGCAAAATCGAGAAGCATGACGTGACGGACGAATACGTCGAGCATCTTTTGACCTATATCGATGCGAAGGCGCTGAAGCCGATGACGGTGGTCGTGAACGCCGGAAACGGCGCGGCGGGTCCGATCATCGACAAGCTGGAGAAAAAGCTGCCGGTGAAGCTCGTCAAGGTCT
>JAGAZS010000326.1 GCA_017939945.1 Schwartzia sp. (in: firmicutes) | reverse complement strand
CGCGAAAAAAGGAATAAAAAACTAAACGCCCGAATTGTACATGATTTGGTACAACGCGGGCGTATTTTATTGGCTGAAGTCATATCATTCGTCCAGGCAAACGCAGTTCTTTCCGTTGTGCTTTGCGCGGTAGAGCGCACCGTCCACACGCTGATAGAAAGCGTCGAAGGTTTCGCGGGGGGCGAGGCGCGCCACGCCGAAACTCGCTGTAAAGCCCTTGCCACGGGGCAGAACGTGCAGGGCGGCGATGGCTTCACGGATATTTTCGGCAATCTGTACGGCCTTTTTCTCGTCCGTTTCCAAGAGGACCATCAGAAATTCCTCGCCGCCCCAGCGGCCGACGGTGTCTCCCAGCCGGACATGGGCGCTGAGCACCTTCGCGGTTTCTACCAGTACGCGGTCGCCGACGTCGTGTCCATACGTATCGTTGATTTTTTTGAAATCGTCGATGTCGAGCATGATGACGGATAGCGGCATGGCATTCGATTGGGCAAATGTGATGCCTTGTTTGAGCACCGACTCGGTTTCGCCCCGGTTCGCGATCTGTGTCAGGCGATCCATGCGCGCCATGCGGTCCAGTTCCGCCGTGGTTGCGCTGATGAACCGCACGAGGCGATCCACGATGAGCAGGGAATCCTTTAGTCGTGTCGGCATTTCCCCGCGTACGGGCAACGGGCTGGAAGGCTTCGCTCCCTCGCGGAATCCCACCGTCAGCAGCATCATATTATGGATACCGATATTCTCGGAGAAACGGAAAATCTCACCGTAAGTGTAATATCCGAAGGACGGCGCGATTTCCCGCGCGGGCGCCAGCTCGAATTTGACGTCGCCGTGCAGGAACATGCGGTGCGCATAGCAGCTCAAAATGAGAAGCCCTTCGGGACGGAACATCGCCATGTCGGTGTATCCTGCCTTGGCGTCTTCAATCATGCCCGCCGGATCGCCGTAGGAGAGTCGGATTGTCTCGCCTTCGTGCAGGTCGGCGATAAAAAGCAGCGCGCCGTCTTTTCGGCAATCAACGGTATGGCGAGCGACATAGCTGTTGCCGCGCCGGACAAACACGGGAAAGGCGAGCGTGTCACGGGCGAAATGCTTGTCCTTGGGGACGCCAAGATATTGTTCGTAGATGTGGGCGGCAGGCTGATGGTCGATTTCCGTCACCACATGGTTGCCGTCCATCTTGGTGATGACAAACTCGCGCCCCAGGGGCTTCCAGCCGAAGTTTAGGCTTGCGTGGACATGCAGGTCGGGGCCGGAGAAGAGGATTGCCACCAGGCCTTCCTCAATAATCTCGTTTTTCGTGAAAACGCAGGCGGGCGCGTTTTCCAGCGTATTCGCGCCGCCCCCGAAAATGACAACCGTATCATTCAGGGGCGCGAGGCGGTCTAGAAACGGTTGGATATCGACGGCATGCAGCGTAGCGAAAATGCCGACGGCGGCCAAGTGCTTCATGCGCTTTGCCCGTGCGCAGAATTTCTTCCCGTCCTCGGTCAGCGTATCGACATTGTCAAAAGCGGCTACGCGGACCTCGCTGGAACGGAACACGGAAAAACCGACGACGGCCGCGTTGACTCTGACGCCGCCATTATGGATCACGTCCGTGGTCATGCTGCCCGCGATGACGGCGGAGGGAAAGGCCTTGCCAAACTTTTGGGCAAGACTGAGGATTTTTTTTGGGTCCGATTTCACCGTGAAAATGGAAATCAGAAGTCCCTTGTATTTTTTCGGCATCTCTTCGCGAAAGCGGCGAATGCAGAGGGCGACGTCGTCGGCGTTACGGACGACACAGGAAAATTGCAACATAAAGAAATCCCCCTTGGCAAATGCTCCTTGTTCGATAGCCAAGCTGCAACCAAAAAAACATTATTCATAATTATACCATACACTCGGGCGAAAACTACTTTTTGTTTGATTAAAAATTAAAACAATAAAATATTAGTACTTTTTTGCTATGTCTTGGAAGGACATCTTACGGAATATTTGCGGGCAGAGGAGCAGGAAATCCGAAGCATGCGGCGAATCCTTCCAATAGGTTATTTGCAAAGGTGGTATCGAAATGACGAAAACCGTGATCTTGTCCTGTCCTACGCTGATGGGGGAACTGAAGGCCGCGCTTGCGGCGGCGTCCTCGGAGGCCGTTGTATATTTTATCCCCCGACGGCTGCACAGCGTCCCGAAAGAGCTGCACGAATATTTGCAGGATATGATCGATCATTATTACAATGTGGATAAAATTGTCCTTTGCGTCAGCGGATGCGGCGGCGGTACTGCTGGGCTCCGCGCATCTTCGGCGGAGCTGATCGTGCCGCGCACGCGGGACTGCCTTGACGTCCTGCTCTCCGGGGACAGCCTTGCGACCCTCGAACGGGATATTTCCGGCGTTTACTTCACGGAAAGCTGGATGGAGTGCACCAAGGAATCCGAAATCGATCTTGACAAATTGACGGAAAAAATGGGACGCGAGGAGGCCGAGAATTTCTTGCGTCGCCTGTACAAAACGTGCAACAAATTCTACATTATCGACACTGGCTGCTATAACGTGCGGGCGGTGGAGGAATATGTGGCGCCATTGGTGGAGATACTTTCCGGAACGATGACGATGCTCCATGGGAAATACGGCATCCTGCACAAAATTGCCGAGGGACGGTTCGACGACGACTTTGTCGTCGTTCCTCCGGGCGCACAAGTCCCGACAGACGCATTTTTGAAAAATCGTTGAGGAGAACTGAATTTCATCCTATTCCGGCAATAGGCGCAGGGGGCACAGCTTCGTCGCGTTCTTTTTTGAAAACATAACAAAAAGCCGGACATTGGGGATTTCCCTCGATGCCCGGCATGTTTGTGTCTTGGTTTTTGTCATGCCTGTGAGCGAAGCTGCTCCTCTGCCGCGTCTGCCGACGTTTCCTCAGCCGGCGGCTTTTTCCCAGTGCGTGTTGGTGTGGAAGCGAAAACGATATTTCCCGTGGTATTCGGGGATGTCCGGATTCTGGACGTAATAAGTGTACTCCACGTATTCCTGCGGGTTAACGTAGATGTCGTCTACATAATGACGAATGCCGGCGTCCGACCACATCTGTTGGCCGTTGTCGGCAATGAGCGTGAGGTCGAGATCCATCCATTTGACGAACGCCCCCTGGTCGCCGGTGTTCTCGAAATAGCCGACAATTTCCGCCTCGCCTGCTTCGTACAGATAGACGTGCTCGACATGGAATTTGATGGTCGGTCTCGCCAGCGCTGCCGTCGGGAAAGCCGCCGCGCAGAGCAGGGCGAAAACGAAAAACGCGAAAACCTTGGATGCAAATGACTTCATGGGTTGGCCTCCTTTTTTTGTTGCAATAAGCTTCATCATAGATAATATGAGGTTCTCCCTGTCATGCCGGTCGTGTCCGTTTCCCTGGACCGGCGTCGCTTCGGTTGCCGCTGCCGACGGTATCGCATCCGCACGGTATCCGTCGCCATCAGCCCCGCCAATCGTCGCCGCTGCCAGCCCCCTTTCTTGATGACGTTTCACCTCCTCTGGTAATTATATGATACGAACAGAAAATGGGAAAACCTTTAGGGCACTATTAAGGTTTCCTTAATAAAAACGGCGATGAGAGATCTCGATGCCTTTTTTGGTGTACTGTCAGCTGATTCAACCTTCCAAATTTTGTTGTATTGTTTTCGGTCGTTTGAGGTATAACGGGGATATGCAATGACTATGCGATTTGTCTTGCGGCCAGTTCTGCAAACAGTCCCTTTTTCT
>JAGAZS010000325.1 GCA_017939945.1 Schwartzia sp. (in: firmicutes) | reverse complement strand
GGTCGGTGCCGTAGGCAATGAGCTGGAGCTTCGCTTCCCGCTGTCCCAGCTTCGACGAGAAATCCGCGGGCACCACGAGGATCGCGTTGACCTCCCGGTCGTCCATTAGCCGCACGGCCTCCGTCCGGGAAGTCACGTACCGGGGCGAGAAATAGGCGGAGCCGGACAGGAAGCTCACCGCGTCCTGCGCCGTGGGGGAGGCGTCCTCCAATACCACGGCGACCGGCGCGTTCTTCACGTCGAGGTTGACGCCGGAGCCGATGATGATAATCAGGAGAATCGGCAGCACCGTCCCGATCAGGAGGCTGCTGCTGTCCCGCCAGAGCTGCACGAATTCCTTGCGGCAGAGCGCCACAAGGCGCCGGAAAAATCCGTTTCCGTCCATCAGGCCGCGCCTCCTTTCCCTCGCGCCGTTTCCACGATGCGGATGAAGACCTCGTTCATGGTCGAGGATTCATCGCCGTACTGCGCCCGAAGGTCGGCGGGCGTGCCGATGGCGAGGAGCTTTCCCTGGTCTTGGATCATGATGCGGTCGCAATACTCGGCTTCCTCCATGAAATGCGTCGTCACGATGATGGTGGTGCCCTTCACGGAGAGGTCCGTGATCTGCCGCCAAAAATCCCGCCGCGCCAGCGGGTCGATGCCGCTGGTGGGCTCGTCGAGGAACAGGATCTTCGGCTTGTGCAGGAGCGCCGCCGCCATGGAAAGCCGCTGCTTGTAGCCGCCGGGCAGGGACTCCGCCGCTGTGCGGCGGTATTCTTCCAAATGAAATTCCTGGAGCGTTTCTTCCAAGCGCCGCGCAATGTCTTTCCGGGAAAGGCCGTAAGCGCCGCCGAAAAAGGACAGGTTCTGCTCCACGGTGAGGTTCCCGTACAGGGAGAATTTCTGGGCCACATAGCCGATATTGGCGCGGGCCTCCGTGCGGGCGTCCCGCAGATTCACCCCGGCGACGCTGAGATAGCCGCTGGTCAGCGGCAGGAGGCCGCAGAGCATCCGGAAGGTCGTGGTCTTGCCCGCGCCGTTCGGCCCCAAAAGGCCGAAGACTTCCCCGCGCCGCACCTGAAACGAGGTCTTGTCCACGGCGGTGAAGTCGCCGAATTTGCGCACCAGTTCCCTGACCTCGATGTCGATATCGCTGCCGAGGGTATGGTTTCCGCGGAGGTCGAGGGGCGCCAAGTCGAGGTCCTCCGCCTTGCCCTCGGCGTTCTTTTCCTCGTCTTCGCGCAGCAGGCACATGAAGCCGTCCTCCAACTGTTCCTCGGAGGGCGCGAAGGGGAACGGCGCGAGGCCGCGGATTTTATCCTCCGTGACGCTCTCCCGCCGGATGAAATGGACAGAGCCGCGGTCCGGCACCGCGTCCACGACGGCGTCCTTGTCGTCCAATAAGGAGCCCTGCAGGACGCGCATCGGCAGCCCTTCGGGGGGCGTCATGCGGTAGCAGCGGCCACGGGCCAGCCCGCGCAGCTCCTCGGGGGAGCCGACAGCCAAGATGCGGCCGTGGTTCATCACATAGACGCGGCGGCAAAGCTCCGCCTCGTCCATGTAAGCGGTGCTGACGAAGATCGAAAGCCGCTCTTCCCGGGACAGCTTTTGCAGGATGTCCCAAAGCTCGCGGCGGGACAGCGGGTCGACGCCCACCGTCGGCTCGTCCAGCAGCAGCAGGTCGGGGGAGCGCACAAGGGTGCAGGCCAGCCCCAGCTTCTGCTTCATGCCGCCGGACAGCTTGCCTGCCAGCCGTTCCGTGAATTTCGTCAATCCCGTCATTTCCAGGAGATGGGGGAAACGGGTCTTTCGCGTTTCCTCCGGCACGCCGTGGAGATTCGCATAGAGCGTCATATTCTCCGCGATGGTCAGGTCCTCATAGAGGCCGAATTTCTGCGGCATATAGCTGAGCCGGTTCTGGATGTCCTGCTCGTGGCCCTGTACTTCCATGCCGAGCACGCGAAGCGTGCCGGAGGTGGGTGAAAGCAGTCCCGCGATCAGCCGCATCAGCGTCGTCTTCCCTGCGCCGTCCGGCCCGATCACGGCGGTCAGGCAGCTCGTCTGCAGGGAAATCCCGATGCCGTTCAGCGCCGTGACGGGAGGCGCGCCTTTGGGCGTGAACCGTTTGACGAGTTCCTTCGCCTCGACGATTGTTTCTTCGTTCATATCAAAGTTCCACCCGGACGGTGGCGGGCATGCCGAGCCGGAGGCGATTGTCCGC
>JAGAZS010000324.1 GCA_017939945.1 Schwartzia sp. (in: firmicutes) | reverse complement strand
TCCACCGGCTCCTTGTCCGGCGCCCCGCGCGACGCCTGCACCGACGACTTCCCGCCGCCGCTTCCTCCGCCCGACTTTTCGCCGCCCCCGCCGCAGCCGAATATCGACACGACCAAAAGCGCCGCGAACAGCGCGCATAAACATTTTGCTTTGAGATTCATAGTCTACCCTCCTAAAATTGATTCTACTCCACTTTCTCAAACACCAATTTCGGGGATTCCGCGTCGTATACCGGGATCTCGGTATGGAGCTTTCCGTCCCGATAGTCGAAGGTCGTGAACCCCCTGAAATAGTCCACCGCGGGATTCTTGGGGCGGATTTTGAACTTGTCCGGATCTTTTTCCCAGTTCTCGTGAATCACGGCAAATTCCACCGGGCCTTCCCATTCGTACTTCGCAAACCGCCAGGAAATCTTTTCGCCCTCGATTTTCAGCGTGTAATCCATCCTGTCCTTCGTCTTCCAGACGCCTTCGATGCGCGGCAGTTCTTTCTCCGTGACCACCGTTACATTTCCGTAACGGCTTTCTGTCGTCGGCGAAAGGACCTCGGACTTCTCCCCTGCGATGTCGAAGACCTTGACGAAATGCATCTGGCCGTCCTCGACCCAAAGCCCCGTGATCTGCGCGTAGTCCTTCTGGTCCCCGCGCTCCCGGAGCCCCGTCTTTTCGAGATGCAGCACCGTCTTCCCGTCCTCTTCCGTGACGGTGAACGTCGTTTCCAGCTGGGGGCGGTTCATCCACAGGATCAATATATTGTCGCCGTCGATCTCGATGCGCGTGCCATAGTCGCGGGGCTTCCACGCGCCGTCGAGGGACACGCCGCCCGCGAAGGCGCATCCCGGGGAAGAGAGCCACCCGAAGCACAGCACGGCCAACGCTGCAAAAGCAAATAATTTCATACGAAGCACTTCCTTTCTGCTATTCTACTTTCTCAAACGCATATTTTATCGCGTTTCCGTCATGGACGTGGATTCGGGCTGTGAGTTTCCCTTTCTTGAATTCAACGGCCTGGAAGTCCCCCACATACTCCTGCGACGCGTCTTTGTCCACGATCGAGCAGTCGTCCTTGTCATCTTTCCAGTTGTAATGCACGACGACGATATCCACGGGGCCTCGCCATTCGTCCTCCCCGAACTTCCACTTCAGGCTTCCGCCGTCAATCTTCAGCGTGCAGCCGCCCCGATCCGACGACTTCCATGTGCCTTTGAGGCGCGGCAGCATTTTGTCCGTGACGAGCTTCGCGTCCCCGTAGCGGCTTTCCGTCGTCGGTTCCAAAATTTCCTCGTCGTCGCCCGCAAATTCGTAATGCTGCAGCAGGTGCATCCTGCCGTCCTCGACATAGCAGCCTGTGACGGTGCCGACGGCATGACCGCGAGCAGTATCCCACATTTCCGTCTTTTCAAGTTTCAAAACTTTTTTCCTGCCCTCTTGGGAAACGGTAAATTTCGTTTCCAGCACCGGCGCGCTGCGCCACAGGATGACAATCTTGTCCCCCGCAATCTCAACCCGAGTACCGTAATTATCCGGCTGCCAGGCGCCGTCAAGGGAATCGCCCTTGCCGCAGGCAACGGAAAAAACGCTGGTGAACAGGATCGCGGCAAGGGAGAAGATGGTGCTGCCCCATCGCGCCCACGCTGAACGCGGCACACCGTCAGTTTTCTCGGTCGCCATGTTCATGATTCGTCTCCTTCCCTCACGCCCGTTTTTCGGGTGCGCTTGTTTTCGTACATATTATTGTCCGCGCGGCGCACCACGTCGATAATCGCTCCGTCCTGCTCCGCGTCGTACTCCGCGATTCCGAACGAGACCCGCACCTGTTCCCACGGATTGTCCGCCGAGGCGTTGACTTCCGCCATGGCATTCCTGAACTCGCGTATCAGGCCGTCCCTGTCCTGAAATGCGTCATTCTGGAAAATCACGGAGAATTCGTCGCCGCCGATCCGAAACACGGGACTGCGCTTGAATATGCGGCACATCAGGCTGCTGGCCGTCTTCAGATAGATATCGCCCTTGTCATGGCCGTATTTGTCATTGATCACCTTGAGGTCGTCGCAGTCAAATACGCCCACGGCAAATTGCATATTCCCGTCGTCCGCGTCCAGGCAGGTCTGCAAATCGTCGATAAAGCTGGCATAGGCCCATTTGTTCCGGACGGAGGTCAGAGCGTCAATATAGGCCCGCCGGTTCAGCGCCGTGATGTTTTCCTTCATGTGCGCGGTCAAACGTTTGAATGTGCTCGTCAGTCTGCCGACCTCGTCGTTCCCGCTGTAATCCAGGGCGATATTGTAGTTGCCCTTGTCCACCTGTTCCGCGGCTTCGGTCAGTTCCTCCACCGGCTTTGTGATATGTTTTGTGTAATACATGGTAAAAATGCTTGACGCCGCCAGCACGCCGAGGGCGGCGAGCAGCATATTCCCGATCAGCTTCTGCCAGTCCCCCTCCGTCTCGGAGAGCGGCATCGTGACATTCAGCCGCATCCCGTTGCTGAGCGGAAGCCACGCCGCCTGCTTTTCCACGCCGCCAAAGCTGTATTGGACGAAAGTGCTTTTGCCCAGCACGCCTTCCGGCGGTTTGGGGCGCGTCTCCTCGGTCAGTTCCGCGACGTCAATCCGGGGATGATAGAAGAGATTCCCCTCCAGATCGCTCAAAAAAGCGTACCCGTTGCCGCCGAGGCGGATGCTGTCCACCTGCTCGGCCATGGTGGAATAGTCGATCTCGATGCCCACGACGCCGATAAACTGCCCCTTGAAATAAATCGGGACATTGTAGGAAATGACGCGCTTGTCCAGATTGTCCGTGATATACGGCGGAAGCCAGATCGCTTCCGCCGTGACCTTCGGAACGGTAAACCAGACCAGACGGGAGGTGTCCTTCGTATCATAGAGCGTGATATCGGTCACTTTGTGCTCGACAAAGCCTTCCCCGTCCAGGTTTGTGTACCAGAAGCCCTTGACCGTGTTCGAGACTGTCGGGTCAATGCGGTAATAGTAGGTCAGCACGCCGTTCGTCTTGGAAGCCGTTTCATCGAAATACTTCCGCACGCGTTCCATGTGGCGCTGAAGCTGTCGCTCCTCCAGCCCTTCCAGATCCGCCGTCGCAAAGGAAGCGACCCTGCGGACCGAT
>JAGAZS010000002.1 GCA_017939945.1 Schwartzia sp. (in: firmicutes) | reverse complement strand
ATAATTCTATACGAAGAATTCAACGAGCGGGAACGGAGGACGGGAATGAGCAGAGTTGTAGTGGGAATGTCCGGCGGCGTGGACAGCGCGGTGGCCGCGTATCTTTTGAAGGAGGCCGGCCACGAGGTCATCGGCGTCACGTTGAAGACTTGGGAGGGGAAGGACAGCCGCTGCTGCGACCTTTCGGAAGCGCGGGAAATGGCACTGCGGATGGGGATTTCCCATTCCGTCCACAGCGCCGCGTCGGATTTCGATTGCCGCGTGGTGCAGCCTTTTATCGACGATTATCTGCACGGCAGGACGCCAAATCCCTGCGTGGAGTGCAACCGCTATGTGAAATGGGCGCAGCTTCTGGACGCCGCCGAAGCGATGGGCGCGGAGTTCGCGGCTACCGGCCACTACGCGCGGATCGCCCGGCTCCCGAACGGGCGGTTCGCGATCCGCCGGGCGGCTTCGCTGCGGAAAGACCAGTCCTATGTGCTTTACAAACTGACGCAGCAGCAGCTTTCCCATACGCTTCTGCCGCTGGGCGACTACGATAAGGAAGAGGTTCGCGCCATCGCGCAGCGCGCCGGAATCTCGGCGGCGCAAAAGCCGGACTCGCAGGAAATCTGTTTCGTCACCGAAGGGAATTATACCGACTACATTGAGTGCGAGACGGACGCGGAGCTGCCCCCGCCGGGAAATTTCGTGGACGAGGAAGGAAACGTCCTCGGCACTCACAAGGGAATCGCCCATTACACTGTCGGCCAGCGCAAGGGCCTCGGCATCGCCCTCGGCTATCCCGCCTATGTGACGGCCATCGATGCCTTGAAAAACGAGGTCGTGATCGGCGGCGAGGAATCGCTGTACCGCCCCGCGATTCTCTGCGGCGACCTAAATTTCATGAGCGTGGAGGATATTGCGCCGGGCGAAACGCTTCGCGCTTTCGTCAAGATTCGATACAATCACAAGGGCGCGATGGCGACGCTGCAAAAAAAAGACGACGGCACATTGGCCGCCGTATTCGACGATCCCGTCCGCGCCCCGACACCGGGGCAGTCGGCTGTGTTCTATGACGAGGACGGGTATATCATCGGCGGCGGGAAAATGCAGGCTGAATCATAACCCCTAAAACTCCCTTTATCAGTCCGCAAGAACTGATGTTAGGAGTTTTTGGGTTCCAATAGTTCTCAAAAATGATGAATCAACATTGAGAAAAACAACGTGGGGCTGTTCCGGGATGATTTTTCCCGTAACAGCCCCATTTCGTTTTCTGAAATTTTTCGGTCAATCCTCGAATCCCTTGTCCTACCTGGAATTTTTACATGTCTGTTATTGACAAGAAAATTTTATAGTAAAAATTTTTTACTTTATTTTTTTCGATTATCCCGAACAACCGCGAGGAATTCCTCTCCGTATCGGCGAAGTTTGCGCTCGCCGACGCCCTTGACCTCGGACATTTCGTCGAGGGTTTGCGGCTGCAGGCGGCACATATCCCGCAGCGTGGCGTCGGAAAAGACCACGAAGGCGGGGACGTTTTCCTTCTCTGCCAAGCGCCGCCGCACGCGCCGCAGCGCGTCGAAAAGGCCGTCCGCCGCTTCGGCGGGCTTGCGCTCCTCCGGCTCCTTCGGCAGCGACAGCATCACCGTCGCCTGCCCTTTCAGCACAGGATACGACGGCGGCAGCAGGCGAAGCGTCGAATGTTCGCTTTCCACTTCCAGATAGCCCGTGGCCACGAGGCGCTGGATCAAAAGGTTGACGGCCTTCTGGGAGCGTCCCTTGAAAAGCCCGAAGGTCGAGAGCTTCTCGAAGCCGAATTGTTTGACCCGCTTATTCTCGGAGCCGGTCAAGACCTGCGCAACCAATGCCATGCCGAAATGCTGGCGCATCCGGTAGACGCAGGAAAACACCTTTTGTGCGTCGACGGTCAGGTCCACCGCTTCGACCTCGGCGGCGCAGCTCCCGCAGTTGTCGCAGCGCTCCGGCGCGTCCTCGCCGAAATAGCCGAGAATGAATTTCCGAAGACAGCCCGGCGTATGGCAATAATCGACCATGCGTTGCAATCGCTCGTTCTCAAAAGCGCGCCGATTTTCATCCTCCACGGAATGCTCGATCAAAAATCGTTGGGTTTGCACATCCGCCGGGGAATAAAGCAGGATGCACCATCCCGGCTCGCCGTCGCGTCCCGCGCGGCCCGCCTCCTGATAGTAGGCCTCGACATTCTTCGGCATATTGTAATGGACGACATAGCGCACGTTGGATTTGTCGATGCCCATGCCGAAGGCGTTCGTCGCGACGATGACCGACAGCCGGTCGTAGAGAAAGTCCTCCTGCATCGTGCGCCGTTCCTCGTCGGAAAGCCCCGCGTGGTAACGTCCGACGGCGACACCGCGCTTTTTCAAGAGCTCGTAGACGGCGTCGGTCTGCTTGCGCGTGGCGGCGTAAACGATGCCGGATTCGTCGGGATGCGCCTTGACATAGCGCAGCAGGAATTTGTCCTTGTCCTCGCCGCGCCGCACATCGAAGAAAAGATTCGGGCGATCGAAGCCGCTGACATGGACGTCGGGGGAGCGAAGCCCCAAAAGGCGGATGATGTCGTCCCGGACCTCCGGCGTCGCGGTTGCGGTAAAAGCGCCCACCACCGGGCGGCGTGGCAGCGACGCGATAAAAGGCGCGATGGCCCGGTAACTGGGGCGGAAATCGTGCCCCCATTGGGACAGGCAGTGCGCTTCGTCCACCGCCACCAGCGCGACGTCCATTTCCGCGACGGCGGACGCGAACCATGGGTCGTCGATCCGCTCCGGCGCGACGTAGAGCAGCCGGATTTTCCCGTCCCGCGCGTCCGCGAGACGATGGGAAACCTCCTGCGGGGAAAGGGAGCTGTTGATGAACGCGGCGGGAACGCCCTGCTCCGTCAGCCCGTCCACCTGATCCTTCATCAGCGAGATCAGCGGCGAAAAAACGATGGCGACGCCGGACGACAAAAGCGCGGGAATCTGGAAGCAGACCGATTTCCCCGCGCCCGTCGGCATGATCGCAACCGTATCGCGCCCTGCCAGCAGGCTTTTGAGCACCGGTGCCTGCGCCGGACGAAACTCTTTGTAACCGAAAAAGCGGCGCAGATACGCGCGGGCATTCCCGAGCGCGTCTGCGCCGTTCATCGCGGCGGAATTATTTTCCATTGTCGTCCTCCCCGAAGCGTCCGCGAAGCAGCGCGATCTCCTTCGCGTAGCCGTCGTGGTCGTTCGGCGTCTCGAGGATGAAAGGCAGACGGCGGAGCAGCGGATGGTTGATCACGCGCACCAGCGCCTCCAATCCGATCTGTCCCTCGCCAATTTTCGCGTGGCGGTCCTTGTGGCTGCCGCGCGGATTCAGGCTGTCGTTCAAATGCACGGCGAAAAGCCGGTCGATGCCGATCACGTCATCAAACTCCGCCAGCACGTCGTCGAGATGGTCGACGATATCGTAGCCGCCATCCCAGATATGGCAGGTGTCGAGGCAAACGCCGACATGGTCGGAAAGCTCCACGCGGTCGAGGATCGCCCGCACCTCGGCGAAGGTCTTGCCGATTTCCGAGCCCTTGCCCGACATGGTTTCCACCAATACCGTCGTATGCTGGGTCGGGCGAAGCACCGCGTTCAAAAGCGCAGCGCAAAGCTCGATGCCGGTCTGCGTTCCCTGCCCGACATGGCTGCCCGGATGAAAATTGTAATAATTGCCCGGCGTGAATTCCAGCCGCCGGAGATCGTCCGCCATCGTTTCCCGGGCAAACGTCCGCAGGCTGTCCTTTTCCGCGCAGGGATTCAAAGTATAGGGCGCGTGCGCGACGAGACGCACGATCTTGTTCTTCTTCGCGAAGGTGAGGAACGCGTCCACGTCCTTCGGGTCGATTTCCTTGGCTTTGCCGCCGCGCGGATTCCGCGTGAAAAACGCGAACACGTCCGCGTCCAGCTCCTTCGCTTCCTTTCCCATGGCGAGATACCCGCCCGCGGAAGAAAGATGATTCCCGATATGCAGCGATTCCACAACATTCTCTCCAATCATGTCTATATATGTTCTTCTATTGTAGCAAATCCCGCACGGAATGTCGAAGGATTTATTTTCGCGCGTTGCTTTTTCCCAAACAAAAAATGCGCCTTCGCAGTGAAAGCGCATCTTTGGAAGGATTCGTCTGTCCTGTCTCAAAAATACCCGCCGACGGATCTTGCCGCCATCATGGACGCGTAAGCCGCCGAGAATTTCCGGTTCAGCTTCGCCATCTCCATATCGGAAACGCTGCCCTTCAGCACGCCAAGGCTGTTCAGATGATTGAGCATCGAAATGTTTTCCGAGAGCTGTTCCAAGGATTCCGTGCCGATCTTGCCCTGATGACGCTCGAGATAGTTGGAAATGTGCTTCTTCGGATCGGCCTGACTGCACCAGAAGGTGTCCGTCAGCGCCAACTTGTACTGGGCGATGTCCACCTGGTCCATCAACGCGTCCCAGTCGTCCTGCTCCTTCTGCATCTTCGCAAGGACGTCGTTGAAAGACTTTTGGTCCTCCGCCGTCTTCTTCGTATCCGCCGTCGAGCCGCTTTTCGCCGCCAAAGCCTGAAGCGCGTTCAGCGCGTTCATGGAATCTATGCCCATACTATTGCCTCCCCGTTCACAATCGTTCTTATCTATATATCGAAAAACCCGAAAAAAACTTAATGGGGAAATTTTACCTATGGCAGGAAAAAATAATTTTATGACGAATAGTTAGAAAGGACTAATGAATATGCCAATCAGGTCCTATGCAGGTAAGGGGGAAACAGATTGAAGGCAGTGATCCTTTCCAGCGGCGGCGTCGATTCGACGACCTGCCTTGCGTTGGCAGTCAAGGAATACGGCGCAAAAAATGTCGCGACCATTTCTGTCTTTTACGGGCAGAAGCATCAACGGGAGATTATTGCCGCGCGGCGCGTGGCGAATCATTATGGCGTTCTCCACAACGAGTATGACCTTGCCGCCGTGTTCCGCGGCTCGACCTGCGCGTTGCTCTCCGGCGCGCCCCATGAAATCGACCACCGGAGCTACGCCGAACAGCTTGCGGAGCAGGACGGGGGCGGCGTGTCGACTTATGTGCCGT
>JAGAZS010000323.1 GCA_017939945.1 Schwartzia sp. (in: firmicutes) | reverse complement strand
GTTGGCGGCGGTGGGCATGACGGATTTTCGCGGTTTCGCACCGCATCTTCTGTCCGGCGGACAGAAGCAACGCGTCGCAATTGCGGGGACGCTGGCGATGCGGACGAAGTGCCTTGTGCTGGACGAGCCGACGGCGATGCTCGATCCCGTCGGACGCAAGGAGGTATTGGATACAGTGCGTCGCCTTCATCGTGAATCGGGCATCACGGTGGTTTATATCACGCATTTCATGGAGGAAGCGGCGGCGGCCCAGCGCGTGATCGTCATGGAGGACGGAAAAGTCGCCGAGGACGGAAGCCCGGAGGAGATTTTCAGCCGCGTGGACGCGATGCGAAAACGAGGGCTGGACGTGCCGCTGGCGGCGGAGGTCGCTTGGAAACTGCGAAAGCACGGAATCGACCTGCCGGAAAATATCGTGACGGATGAAGATTTGGCGGTGGCTTTATGCCGATAGAGTTAAAAAACGTAACCTATACGTATATGACAGGGACGCCATTTGAACGCACGGCCCTCCGGGATGTTTCGCTGAAGATTGCCGATGGTTCGCTGACGGCCATTGCGGGGCATACGGGTTCGGGAAAATCAACACTGGTCCAGCATTTGAACGGACTTTTGCATCCGACGAAAGGCGAGGTGCTGGTCGATGGCGTGAGCCTTGCGGGAAAAAAGAAAGAAGCCGGCCTTGCGCGCCGCAAGGTCGGCATGGTGTTCCAGTATCCGGAGCAGCAGCTTTTCGAGGAAACGGTGGCGGCGGATATTGCTTTCGGGCCCAAAAATTTGGAGCTTTCCGAGGATGAAATCAATCGCCGCGTGCGTTCGGCAATGGAATTCGTGCAGCTTGACTATGAGACTTACAAGGACGTTTCGCCCTTCCGGCTCAGCGGCGGGCAGATGCGCCGCGTGGCGATTGCAGGCGTCCTGGCGTTGGAGCCGAAGTATCTTGTACTGGATGAGCCCACAGCCGGACTTGATCCCCAAGCGAGGGAAGAACTTTTACGGCGCATTGCGGAATTGCATCGCAAGAAAAAACTCACAATCATATTCGTATCGCACAATATGGAAGATATTGCCCGGATGGCGGAGCGAGTCGTCTTTATGCATGATGGTCGCGTATTGGTAGATGCGCCGCCTTCGGAGGCTTTTTTTGCCAACGAGGAAATAGAGGAGGCAGGACTTGCGGTTCCGCCTACGGTAGCGTTGCTTTCACGCCTTCAGGAGAACGGCCTTCCGGTGGAAGCGGACGCGTTCACGGTGGAGGAAACGGTGAAGCGGATTTCGAGAGCGGTACGGAAAAAGGGAGGGACAACATGCTGACGGATATCACCATCGGGCAGTTTTTTCCGGGTACGTCCGTGTTGCACCGGATGGATCCGAGGACAAAACTTTTGCTTTTGATTGCCTTGATGGCGGCGATTTTCATCTTTGATACGCCGGGCGGGTATGCGGTATTGACGGGGCTTGCCGCTCTGCTGGCGGTCTCGTCGAGGGTTCCCTTGTCCATGTATCTGCGGTCGCTCCGCCCTCTTTGGTGGATTCTCGCCTTCACGTTCTTGATCCATCTGTGCTCGACGCCGGGGGAGGTTTTTTTCCGCGTCTGGATTTTTGACATGACGAAAGAGGGGCTTGTGCGGGGCTTTTTTCTCTGCCTGCGACTGGCGCTCTTGATCGTGTTTTCTTCGCTTTTGACCTTTACGACATCGCCGCTTTCCCTGACGGACGGCATGGAGCGCCTTCTGCGCCCGCTGAAGCTCGTCGGCGTTCCTGCGCACGAGCTGGCCATGATGATGACAATCGCGCTTCGTTTCGTGCCGACGCTGATTGAGGAAACGGACACGATTATGAAAGCGCAGCAGTCGCGCGGCGCGGATTTTTCGACAGGCAATGCTTTGAAACGTGTCCGTCATCTTGTGCCTATTCTTGTGCCGCTGTTCATTTCTTCGTTCCGCAGGGCTGATGAATTGGCGACGGCTATGGAAGCGCGCTGCTACCGGGGAGGCGAAGGCCGTACGCGGATGAAGGAACTTCATGTCGGCGGCATTGATTATGCAGCGGCGGGGGTGACAGCGCTTTTTCTTGCTGCTATGGGCGCGATGAAGGCGGCGGGCGTCTGATGAAAAGGGAACACAAAGATGAAATGAAACGCCGGGCGCGGAATATTTGCCTGATTGTCGCTTACGACGGAACCGGTTATCACGGCTTTCAGCGGCAAACACGCCCTGTCGTCGCGGTGCAGAATGTTTTGGAAGAATCGCTTTCCCGTGTGTTCGGCGATACAGTGGAACTGGCGGCAGCGGGACGGACGGACGCCGGCGTTCATGCAGCGGGACAGGTCGTGAACTTTTTCACGGACGGGACAATTCCCGTTGAGCGGGTGCCGCGAGCGGTGAACAGCTTGTTGCCGCCGGACATTGTTGTGTGCCGGGCTTTCGAAGCCGATAGGGAATTCAGCGCCCTTCATTCGGCGAAGGAAAAAATGTATTGCTATCGGATTTTGACGGGCGAAACTCCAAACCCGTTTTTGTGCCGCTATGCGTGGCATATCCGGCAGCCGCTTGATACGTCGGGGATGGAAAGCGCATTGGCGTCGCTGCTCGGTACGCATGATTTTTCCTCGTTTCGTGCTTCCGGCGGCGCGCCAATCTCCCCGGTTCGCACAATGGCGAGAGTGGAATGCAGGCGTGATGGGCGGGAACTCATGTTTACTTTTGTGGCCGATGGTTTTCTTTACCATATGGTGCGAAATATCGTCGGCACATTGGCGGACGTTGGCAGAGGCGTTTTCTCGCCCGAAGACTTCCTGTCTATACTTGCCGCAAAGGATCGCCGGTGCGCCAGCGCCACCGCTCCGGCCTCGGGGTTGTGCCTCGTCCGGGTCAATTATGATGCGTCATGGTATGCAGCGGAAAATGACGTGTGGATATACGGCGGGAATGGGGCAAAAGCACTAAAACAGCTTGCAGTTTAGTGCTGATGTGGTATAATATGAACGTCGTTCATGTTGACAATCTATGATTATTTCGCGGGTGGTGCAGGGAGTTGGATTCGGCTTTAAGTGTCGGTATTGACATTGGTTCCACGACGATCAAGGTCGTGGTTTTGAACCAGGCTAAGGAAATCATTTATAAAAAATATGCGCGTCATTTTTCGGAAATCAGCAAGGCGTTGCATGAGAATTTGTCGGCGCTGCGGGACGTCGTGGGCTCGCAGCGTTTTTCCTTTGCCCTGACGGGGTCGGCGAGTATGGGCGTCGCGCAGCGTGTCGGGCTGCCGTTTGTGCAGGAGGTCATCGCCTGCGCGTCAGCGGTGAAGTCGCTGATACCGCAGACGGATACGGCGGTGGAGCTCGGCGGCGAGGACGCGAAAATCACTTATTTCGGCGGCGCGTCGGAGCAGCGCATGAACGGCGTCTGCGCCGGCGGCACCGGCTCCTTTATCGACCACATGGCGGCGCTTCTTTCGACGGACGCATTGGGACTGAACGCGTTGGCGGAAAAGGGGCGCCAGATTTATACCATCGCCTCCCGCTGCGGCGTCTTTGCGAAGACGGATATTCAGGCACTGATCAACGACGGCGTGGAAAAAGCCGATATCGCGCTTTCCATTTTCCAGGCGGTGGTCAACCAGACCATCGGCAATCTTGCGCAGGGGCGGCCTATCAGCGGGCATATCGCGTTTTTGGGCGGGCCGCTTTATTTCCTGTCCGAGCTGCGCAAACGCTTTATTGAAACATTGAAGCTGACGCCGGATGAGGTCATGCCGGTCAAGGACGGCTGCTATTTTGTGGCGATGGGCGCGGCCCTTTCCGAAGACGGCGAGGATATGGATTTTTGCCGTCTCGCGAAAAGTATTGAATGCGCAAAGGAAGATGCGGCGATGCAGACGCGTTCTTCGACTTTTGTGTTGTTCCGCGACGCGAAGGAATACGAAAATTTCCGGAAACGCCATGATAAAGATCGTGTGCCGAGAGGGGAGCTTTCCTCTTATATGGGCCCCCTGTATCTCGGAATCGACGCGGGGTCGACGACGACAAAGCTCGCCGTAATCGGCAAGGACAAGGAGCTTTTGTATACGGCATACGGCAGCAATGAAGGGCTGCCGCTTCAGACTGTCATTAAAGAATTACGGGCGTTTTACGCTGAAATGCGTCCCGGTCAGTATATCGCGTCGGTGATGACGACGGGCTACGGCGAAGGCATCGTGAAAGCGGCGATTCATGCCGACGGCGGCGAGGTGGAGACGTTTGCCCATCTTCGCGCGGCGCAGGAGTTTTGCCCTGACGTCAGCTTCGTACTGGATATCGGCGGACAGGACATGAAGTGCTTTTTCGTGCATCATGGAAGCATTGGCAATATCACCTTGAACGAAGCATGCTCGGCAGGCTGCGGTTCGTTTATCCAGAATTTCGCCCAAGGGCTCTCGATGACGACGGAGGAATTTGCGGCAAAGGCTATCGATTCGCGGGAGCCTGTCGATCTCGGCACGCGCTGCACGGTTTTCATGAATTCCCGCGTCAAGCAGGCGCAGAAAGAAGGCGCCCCCGTCAGCGACATTTCGGCGGGGATTGCGATTTCGGTCATCAAGAATGCACTGTTCAAGGTAATGCAGCTTCGCGATGTGAAGTCGCTCGGCGAGCATATTGTCGTACAGGGCGGTACGTTTTACAATGACGCGGTGCTTCGCGCCTTGGAAGTGCTTTTGCAGCGTGACGTAATCCGCCCCGACATTGCTGGCGTCATGGGGGCGTACGGCGCGGCGATTCTCGCGCTGGAAAGCGGCGCGGAGAAGTCGTCCGTGCTTTCCGCGGATGCGCTGGACGCGTTTTCCGTGGAGACAAATTCTTATCGCTGCAAAGGGTGCGGCAACCAATGCCTGATTACCGCGTCCACGTTCTCGGACGGCGGAAAGTATTTTTCGGGCAACCGTTGTGAGCGCGGTATTGGAAAGCAACGCTCCGAGAGCAAGGTACCCAGCATCTACCAATACAAATATGATCGGCTGTTCAACTATTACCAGCCGCTTGAAAATGCGAAGCGGGGCAAGATTGGGATTCCGCGTGTGCTCAATATGTACGAGGACTATCCGTTCTGGTTCACGTTCTTCACGAAGCTCGGCTATGAGGTCGTGCTTTCAGGCAAGACCTCTGTCCGAACCTATTATCGAGGCATGGCGACGGTGCCGTCGGATTCGCTCTGCTATCCGGCGAAGCTGGTTCACGGGCATATCGTCGACCTCGTCGAGAGGGGTGTGCCGAAGATTTTCTACCCGTGTATTCCTTACAATATGGAGGACAAGGCGCATCCCTCGGATGACCATTACAGCTGCCCTGTGGTGGCGTCCTACGCGGAAAATATCCGCGGCAATATGGATGTGCTTCGGGAAAAGGGAATACGGTTCATGCAGCCGTTCCTGCCGATTTACGACGAAAAGCGCATGGTCGAGCGGCTGACGGAGGAACTGGCGGAGGAGCATCTCGGAAAAGCTGAGATTGCCGAGGCGGTCAAGGCGGCGTACGCGGAGCTGGCGCATTACAAGGAAGACGTGCGTGCTTACGGGAAGCAGATTCTCGAACTGGTCGAGCGTGAACATTTGCCAGCGATTTTGCTGGCGGGGCGTCCGTACCATATCGATCCGGAAATCAATCACGGCATTCCGGAGATGATCCAGTCCTACGGCTTGCCCGTGCTCTCGGAGGATATGGTCTACCGCTTGCCGGTGGAAAGCGATGACACGTTGGGGATTGTCAACCAATGGAGTTACCATGCGCGGCTTTATCATGCAGCAAGCTTCGCCGCGAGCCACGACAATATAGCTTTGATCCAGTTCAGCTCCTTCGGTTGCGGGCTGGATGCGATTACCACGGGGCAGGTCAAGGAAATTTTAGAGGCACATCATCGCCTTTATACGATGATCAAACTGGACGAGGTCTCGAACTTGGGTGCGGCGCGTATCCGTGTCCGTTCGCTGATGGCGGCGCTTGCCCGAAGGGAATGCGTGCCGTACGAGCCGATGCAGCGGAAAGACCGCCCGCATTTTACGAAGGCATGCAAGGAAATGCATACGATCCTTGCGCCCCAGATGTCCCCGATTCACTTTGAACTGTTGGAATCAGTATTTCGGGCTTACGGCTATCGTCTTGTGATTCCGAAAACGATGGACCGTCAGGCGATTGACGTCGGCCTATGTTATGTGAACAACGATATGTGCTATCCGGCGATTGTCGTTATCGGGCAAATGCTTTCCGTGCTCCGTTCCGGAGCCTGCGATCCGGACAAGACGTCGATTATGTTGTTCCAGACGTGCGGCGCGTGCCGTGCGACGAACTATTTGAACCTGATGCGTGCTGCGTTGAAGGATGCCGGATTCGGGCAGGTGCCCGCTTTTGCTTTCATGGGACGCGAAAGCGAAACGGACGATTTCGTCATGACCCGGAGCTGTTATACGGATATTGTCAAGGCGGTCGTCTATGGCGATTTGTTGATGCGCGTGAAGAATCGCGTAAAGCCGTATGAGATTGAACCGGGTTCGACGGAACGGCTCTATCGTGCGTGGATGAAGCGCGTCAAGGCGGAGCTCTCCGACGGCAACTATTTCAAATATCGGCGAAATCTTCGGCAGATTGTCCACGATTTCGATATCCTGCCCATCGAAGAGACGCTTTGGAAGCCGAAGGTCGGTATTGTCGGCGAAATTCTCGTCAAATATCATCCGGTGGCGAACAATCAATTGGAAGAGCTTTTGTTCGACGAGGGCGCAGAAGTCGTCATGCCGGATCTCCTGAATTTCATGGAGTACATGGCTTATGACGATATCGTAAAGCGCAAGCTTTTGGCGGGGGGGCGCATGGACCGCTGGAAGGCGGAACTTTCTATCCAAATGCTGGAATTATTCCGGCATCCGATGGCGGACGCGCTGAAAAAAAGCCGCCGCTTCGAGCCGCCGTCAACCATCAAGGAACTGGCGGAGTTGGCAAGCCGCCAGGTGTCTTTGGGCAATATGGCGGGCGAGGGGTGGTTCCTGACCGGTGAAATGATGGAACTGGCCGAACGCGGCGTGCCGAATATTGTATGCCTTCAGCCTTTCGGTTGCCTGCCGAACCATATCACGGGCAAGGGCGTCATGCACGCGCTCCGCGAGCGTTATCCGGACAGCAATATCATAGCACTGGACTGCGACGCGGGCGCAAGCGAAGTCAACCAAGTCAACCGTATCAAGCTGATGCTTTCTGTCGCACGGGAGAAAGCGCCAGTGAACGCGGATGTAACGAAGAATGCGGGATAGCCGCATATAAAAACCGTCGACAATGACGGCTTTTTCAGGAAGGGGGAGACAATGTGTTCTCCCTCTATTTTTCTGTCCATTTGTCCGTGAACTCGAAGACGGAAGGGAAATAGTTTTTCGATTGGTAAAGTGCGCCATGGCCGATTTTCTCAACGACCAATTTTTCTTTCCCAGGCGCGGCGGAAGTGTTGTAGAGTGCCTGCATCATAGAAAAAGGGACAAGACGGTCGCCGGTGCTGTGAATAAAAAGAATAGGGAGAGAAGAACGGCGGACAGCTTCCATGGGACTTGATTTTCGGAAGGAAAAGCCTGCGCGATATTCGCAGACAACGTCGGCGGCGTCAAGCAGCGGATAGGATGGAAGAGAGAGAAGCTTGTCAAGTTCGATGGCGAATAGGTCGTAAATGTTTGCATAGCCGCTATCCTCTACGACGGCGACGACGTTTGCGGGAAGATTTTCGCCTGTGGCGAGCATGACTGCCGCTGCACCCATTGAGATGCCGTGAAGTACGATACGCGCGTCCGGGTCAGTAGAAACTATGCGTTGTACCCAATCTGCGATGTCGCGTGCTTCAAGCGCTCCCATTGTGGTATATGTGCCATCACTGGAACCGGAAGCACGCAAGTCGGGCGTCAGAACATGATAGTTATGATGAAGATAGGCGTTCGCGTAACTCCATACATGCGCTTGCGTGAGACCGTAGCCGTGAAGGATCAGCACCCATCGATGGCTGTCCTGTTCCGGTTTAAAGCGTGTCGCTCGGAGCGTGAGCTTGTCGAAGGATTTGAGCGTCCAAGTTTCTGCGTCGAAGTCCGGCTTCGGCGCGGGGCGGATGGCTCTGCCGTTGCCTTCGATAGCGCTGCGGAAGATAGCGGGCGGAGCACTTGGATTATCGATTGTCCCGCGTTTTAGTGCAAGGTCGACGAAAAAGCAGCCAGCGACGTAAGCAGCTCCCGTACAAATAGTTGCTGCCGTAAGCAATGCGGTAAAAATTGCCGTTATAAGGACGACTAGCCATGTTTTCCTCAAAATTATCTACTTCCATTTCTCAGTTTGCATAAAAGAACCGCGCCCGTGACCGAAATAGGGGCGCGGTTTTGTCGTATCAATTTTTCTTTCGCCTTTTTTGCAGGAAAATGACGATGACGAAAACGGCGAGGCCACTAAGGTCGGTAACAACGCCGGGGATAATCATCAGGAGTCCCCCGCCAAAGAGTATGATGCGTTCCGGAAGGTTCATATCTGCTACAAGATATCCAATCAACGACGAAGACAGCGCAATCATGCCAATCATTGCCGTGACGAGAGTTATTACAAGGCTGAGCGGCGTCGCGTCAATCATCAGAATTACTGGTGACAGCACGAAGATGTACGGAATGATGAATGCGGCAATCGCAAGCTTTGATGCGTTGATGCCGGTCTTAAGCGCGTTTCCGCCGCTGATGGCCGCGCCTGCGTAAGCGGCGAGAGCGACTGGCGGTGTGACGTCGGCGATAATGCCAAAGTAGAACACGAACATGTGGGCCGCCAGTACCGGTATACCCATTTGTACAAGAGCCGGCGAGGCAATTGTTGAGGTGATAACGTAGTTGGCTGTTGTGGGGACGCCCATGCCGAGGAGCAGTGCAGTAATCATCGTAAAGAACATCGTCGGGAGCATCAGGCCGCCTGCGAAAGAAAGCAACGCGGAAGCGAGCTTCAGGCCGACGCCTGTTTTTGTGACGACGCCGATGATGATTCCAGCCGAGGCACAGGCGACGAGAACGCCGAGCACGGATTTTGCGCCGTTTTCCAGTCCCTTTAGGACATCGATTGGGTTCATGCGGGTGGAGGCGCGCAGGCTCGATGCGAGGATCGACAGCATGATAGCGAATAATGCGGCGCGCATCGGCGTGTAGCCGGACACCAAAAGATAAATGATGACAATCAGCGGCAGGGCAAGATGACCACGCTCGCGAAAAATATCCCACGCCTTGGGAAGCTCTTCACGGGGAATGCCTTTCAGCCCTTTGCGTTTCGCCTCGAAATGGACGCCGAGCCAGACACCGGTGAAGTAAAGGACAGCGGGAATGATAGCTGCTTTGACAATCTCGACGTAAGGAACGCCGACAAACTCCGCCATCAGGAATGCCGCAGCGCCCATGACCGGCGGCATCAACTGGCCGCCGGTGGACGCAGCTGCCTCCACAGCGCCCGCAAATTCTTTGTCATAACCGAGCTTTTTCATCATCGGAATGGTGAAGCTACCGGTACCGGCCACGTTTGCCACGGAGCTACCGGAAACGGTGCCCATGAGTCCGCTGGAAAGCACGGCCACTTTTGCCGGACCGCCGCTAGCCCATCCCGCGAGGGCATTGGCCAAATCGATGAAAAATTTCCCGAGTCCCGTGGATTCGAGATAAGCGCCGAATAAAATGAACAGAAAAATGAAGGTCGAGGATACGCCCAGCGGAATCCCGAAAATACCTTCCGTGGTGAAGAAGAGATGGCCGACGAGCTGCTGCGGCGTCAGGCCGCGATGGGCGAGAATGCCGGGCATATCGGGGCCGAGGAACGCATAGGCGAGGAACAACAGCACGACGCAAACCATCGGGATGCCGACGACGCGGCGTGTCGCCTCGATGACCAGTAGAACACCGACCAGACCTACCATAAAGTCTGCGTCTGTGACGGTGCCGGCCCGAAGCACAAGTTCCTGATATTTGATGACGAGATAAGCGGGAGCGGCTGCGCCGAGGATCGACAGCACAAGGTCGATCGGATGTACGCCGTCCTTTGACCATGCACGGCAGGTGGGGTAAAGGAGATAGACCAACGCCAGGCCAAATCCGAGATGCACGGCGCGCTGGAGCTGGGCGTCAAGTACGCCGAACACTGCCGTATAGAGCTGGAACACGGAAAAAGTGATTGCCAGCGCCGAGACGAATTTCGCCATGAAGCCTTTATGCTCTATTGTGTTCGATTCCTTATCGTATTTTTTCAGTGCGTCATCCGCAAGTTGTTTATGCTTGTCGTCGTTTGTCATATCATTTCAACCTTTCAGGAAAACGGAAGTTGTCCGTCAAAAGCCTCCATCGTGGCACGATGGCAATACGAACGAGGCTGCCCAGCGGAACACGCTCGCAGAGCAGAATTTCTTCGCCCGACAGATACAATGTCAGCTCCGTAGAGACTCCAGGACGAAGCTGGATTTCTCTCATTGGGCGGTCCATACCGTCCATGACGAAAGCGTCTCCTTCTGGCCGGAATGTCCCGTCGCTTTCGAGGAACGGCAGGCCGACGCCGAAGGAGCGGTATCGTGTTTTTCGCAGGAGAAATCCGTCCCGTGCATCGTTGACTGTGAAAAATTCCTCTACCGGCGTTTTTTGCACAGAATGGATAAATCGCGTGGAAAACTCCGTTCGCGCATTGGCGGGGCAGGAGGCTATGGGGGTGTTTTCCGCATATACGACAATACAGGGGCGCGTTGTATACCAGTATAAAGCAAAGAGCGCCAATGCGAGTGGAAACAAGAAACGGGCGCTCGAAAGCGCCCGTCCTTCGCTTTTCATCATAGCATCATTGCCAATCCGGTCATTTTTTGAAGAACTTCTCAGCGCCGCCGTTCATCTTGACGGACATACCGTTCATCGCGGTTTCCTTCGTGATCAGCTTTCCGACCGAGTGCGCGGCCTGGAGACGATCAAGATTTGAGAAGAGAGCCTTCGCAACCTCGCCGCCCATGGCGTCGTCCATCTTGTCCGTGGTGACGAGCATCGCCATCACCGAGACGGAGGCAACATCTTGGTCAAAGCCGGCGTAAGTTCCAGCTGGAATTTTCGTCTTCGTGTAGAACGGGTATTTTGCGGCCAGCATATCCGCTTTGGATTCTTCTACCGCAATCAGGCGCACCTTGCGCTGGGAAGCGATGTCTTGGATGGCTGCCGTCGGGTAGCCCGCCGTTACGAAAGCTACGTCCACATTTCCGTCCTTCAGCGCGCTGGCGGCTTCACCAAAGGAAAGGTACTGCACCGAAATGTCCGCATAAGTTACGCCGTAGGCTTCCATGATCTGCCGAGCGTTCGCTTCAGTACCGCTACCAGCCGCGCCGACCGCGATACGCCGTCCGCGGAAGTCTGCGATGGTCTCAATGCCGCTGTCCTGAAGGGTAACGATCTGGCAGGTTTCGGGATAAAGCGTCGCGATACCGCGCAGATTGTCTACCTTTTTGTCTTTGAACATTTCCGTGCCGTTCGATGCGTAATAGGTGAGGTCATTCTGCACAATGGCGAGGTCGACGGAGCCGTCCTTCAGCATATTGATGTTTGCCACCGAGGCACCTGTGGACTGGGCGCTGGCGTTCATGCCTGGAATGGATTTGTTCAGGATTTCGGCCATTGCACCACCGATTGGGTAATAAGTGCCGGCTGTGCCTCCTGTGGCAATGTTGATAAACTTCTTTGAAGAATCGCTCTTATTGCCGCCCGAACCGCCGCAGCCGACAAGCATCGTCGTCACGAACAGGAGTAACGCGCAGAGCAACGTGAGTTTACCGAAGCGTGATTGTTTCATCAAGATTCCTCCCATTAAAATATTACTCAATTACGAACCAATTATAACATAGGGATGTAGAAATGTGAATAGGAACTATATCAAAAAGCTATACTTTTACCAGCCACTGGACGAGCCGCCTCCGCCGGAGCTTCCCCCGCCAAAACCTCCGCCGCCGGAAGAACCGCCCCCGCCGCTCCAACCGCCGCCGGAAAAACCTCCGCCGCCACCGCCGTCCCCGCTGGGGAACCAATCAGTTAAATCAATGGCGCCGGAAGTCAAAAGGAACAGCAAAAGCGCGAACAGCATAAAAACTAGGCGTAGCATTTGCCACAAGCACCAGAGAAGTGCACCGATCAGCAATAGGCCGATGGGTAGGCCGAGCAAAATTTCCGGCCATGACCAATCTTCATCGCCGTTCTCCGACGGAGATGAGGATGATGTAGCGGCAGCGCCGGAGGCTGTGACCGCCGATCCGACATTTTCAGGCAGATCCACGCTCTCGGCCTCATATGCTTTTTTCGTCAGCTTGGCGTAAGCTGAGAGGATTGCGGGAGAGTAGTTTCCCTTTCGGAAATCAGCTTTCATGCTGTCGAGCACCGCACCGGAATAGCCGTCGGTAATTGAACCTTCCAGCCCGTAACCGACTTCAATGCGGAATTTTCGGTCATCCTTTATTATCAAGAGCAGAACGCCGTTGTTTTTCTTTTTGTCGCCGATACCCCATGTGCGGAATAGGCGGTTCGCATAGTTTTCAATGCTTTCACCTTCCAAAGTATTCATCGTTACGACAACGACCTGTGCTTTTGTTTCACGGTCAAGCTCTTTGCCCATAGCGAGGATGCCTTGCCGATCATCACTGTTGACCATTCCCGCGTCATCCACGAGGTAAATATCCTGCGTCGGCGGCGGCGGAACAGGCCATTCGGCAAAGCACGGGGGCAAAAGAAATGCCAGCCATGTAAAAAGATAAAACAAAATTATAGAAGCCTTTTTAACTCCACTTTTCACAATTCACACAGCCTTTCAGTCATAAGCACCTGCTTATTTTACCAACCGCCTGACGAGCCGCCTCCTCCTGAACTGCCGCCGCCGAAGCCTCCGCCTCCCGACGAACCGCTTGATCTGCTGCCGCCCAAATGGTGGAGAAAGTCGCCGAAACTGAGATCCATGTCGTGCCGCCAGTCTACATAGCCGGAAGTCAAAAGATAGAGTCCCCATAAAAATGCGCCCATGATTATCCGATAAAATAGGAAAATCAGGAGAATCACGATGACGCAACCGACAAGGAGAAAAGAAACGCCCCAAAACCAGGACAGTTCATCCTCAGCTTTCTCTACGCTTTCAGGAACTCTCAAATTTTCCGCTTCGTAGGCTTTTCTCGCCAACTTGCCATATGCTTTCAAGATAGCGGGAGAATAATCCTCGTCGCGGAAATAAATCTTCATGCTGTCCAGTATTTCCCCGACGAAGCCGTCGGTAATCGTACTTTCCAGTCCATAGCCTACTTCGATACGGAATTTCCGGTCTTCTTTCACAATCAAAAGCAGAACGCCATTGTTCTTTTGTTTGTCGCCTATGCCCCAAGCTCGGAACAGATGGTTTGCATAATCTTCCAGATTTTCCCCGCCGAGCGTGTTCATTGTCACGACGATAATCTGCGCTCCGGTTTTTTCGTCCAATTCCCTTCCAGCGGTAAGAAGTGTTTTTTTATCCTCGTCTGTTACCATGCCCGCGTCGTCAACTAGGTAAATGTCTTGCATGGGGGCAGGGGGAAGGGATGCGGATGCAAAGCAAGGCAGTAAAAGTAAGTTCAACCAAATAAACAGACATATCAGAAGAAAGAATGACTTTTTCACATTATGCGTCCCTAAAATTCAACCTTTGGCACGGTGTGGGCCGCTTCCTCGGCAGTAAACTGCTTCATTGGCGTATAGCCTAGCATTCCCGCGAACATATTGCCAGGGAACGTCTCAATTTTTACGTTGTAACGCTTGATTGCTTCATTGTAATCTCGTCGTGCCACTGCGATGCGGTTTTCCGTTCCCGCAATCTCGCGCATCAGTTCCGTGAAGTGCACGTCCGCTTTCAAATTCGGGTAATTCTCCGCCACAGCAATCAGTCGCCCTAAAGCACCGGAAAGCTGATCGTTCGCCGCTGCCATTTCTTCCGGCGTTTTGGCTCCCATGACCCGCGTCCGCGCATCGGTAACTTCTTTCAGTACGTTTTCTTCATACTTCATATAGCCCTTGACCGTGGAAACAAGGTTCGGAATCAAATCGGCACGGCGCTGGATCTGGTTCTCAACCTGACCATAATGAGCCCCCACCTCAATGTATGCGCTTTTCAGTCCATTGTAAGTGCTGATGCAGCCGCCTCCAATCAAAAGCAGAACGCCGAGAATAACGCCAAGAATATGCATAGTGTACCCTTCCTTTCGTAAATAATAAATCAATCTATAATTACTATAGCGGAATGTGCAGCTCTATGCAAGCCTAATGAAAATACTTTCCTTTAAAGAAAAGAAGCTTTGCAAAAATGCAAAACTTCCTGAAAGTTAGCTTTATATATTATCGTGTCGCAAATATCGATCCGTCGAAATCTAATGTTGCAAAATAATCGTCCAATGTTTCGGCACGGCGAATCATTTGCACGTCGCCGTTTTCCTTCAGTAAAAGCTCGGCGCTTCGGAGTTTGCCGTTGTAATTGAAGCCCATGGCGTGACCATGGGCGCCGGCATCGAAAATCACAAGGCGGTCTCCGATTTCGATTTCCGGCAATTTCCTGTTGATGGCGAATTTGTCATTGTTTTCGCAGAGCGATCCGGTGACGTCATAGACGTGGTCGCAGAAGGCGTCTTCCTTGCCGACGACGACGATATGATGGTATGCGCCGTACATGGCGGGACGCATCAGGTTCGCCATGCAGGCATCAAGGCCGATGTAATCCTTGTATGTCTTTTTTTCATGGATGGCAGTTGCGACGAGCCAACCATACGGTCCAGTTATTGCGCGGCCAAGCTCCATGGCGATAGCGAGACCGTCGAGGCCGGCGGGTACGATGATTTCCTGATAGGCTTTTTTGACGCCTTCGCCGACATATTCGAGATTGACCGGCTTTTCCTCGGGACGGTAGGGAATGCCTACGCCGCCGCCAAGGTTGACGAATTCCAGGCTGAGGCCGAGCTTTTCCTTGATTTCAACAGCGGTGTGGAACATCAGTTTCGCTGTCTCGATAAATGAATTGGCATTCAGTTCGTTGGAAATAATCATGCAGTGCAGGCCGAAGCGCTTGACGCCACGTTCCTTGGCGATGCGGTAGGCTTCAATGAGCTGATCGTGGGTCAGGCCGTATTTCGCTTCTTCCGGTTGACCGATGATGTCGTTGCCTGTGACAAGGGAGCCGGGATTGTAGCGGAAGGAAAGACAATTGGGAAATCCGGCGCATTTTTCAAGATAGTCGATATGGGAAATGTCGTCGAGATTGATGATAGCGCCAAGCTCCCGTGCCTTCTGGAATTCATCTGCAGGGGTGTCGTTGGAGGTCAGCATGATTTTTTCGCCGCGGATGTCGGCCATTTCTGCAAGCAGAAGCTCCGCCAGCGAACTGCAGTCCGCGCCCGCGCCTTCTTCTGCGAGAATCCGCAGGATGTAAGGATTTGGCGTCGCCTTTACCGCGAAATGCTCGCGGAAGGACGGCGCCCAAGAGAACGCCGCGAAGAGCCGCCGCAGATTTTTTCGGATGGCCGCCTCGTCATAAATATGGAACGGCGTCGGATAGCACCGTATGATTTC
>JAGAZS010000322.1 GCA_017939945.1 Schwartzia sp. (in: firmicutes) | reverse complement strand
CTATCAATGGCTGTTCACCGACACGCTGAACAACGCCCACACCGACCCGGACGGGGACTTTTCCGAGGCGGAGCAAATCACCCACACCGGCGCACTGGTCATCGGGACGTATGACAATTTCACCAAAGGCGACCCGTCCCGCTTCCTGCGAAACCTCAACGACCATATGCCCACGGCGCGGCAAAACGAACTGGTCTTCATCCCCCGCACGGGCCACACCTACCAGCAGAAAGAGCAGGAACTGGCCAACCATCTGCTGCGGATTGCCCTTCACTGGCGCGCGGCATCCGCTTTGCAATAGCCGCAGGGAAAGCCCTTCCGGTTCCGCCTCCCCCCGTCCCTATTCGCCTCGCGGCTGCCGTGAAAAAGCAGTGTGCGTTGCCGGACACTTTTCTGATTTTATCTTTCCCCCAAAAGGTGCTATAATATAGACTGAAAAATTTTGTTTGTTGCATGACGGGGGAAAAGAATATGCGCCAGTCTTCCTACATTATTCATCGGCCGGAGGATACCCATGATTGCATCAGCCAATTTCGGGCGGTGCTGACGGAAACGCATAAAAGCATCTTGATTACCATATACACCACAGCGACAGACCAAGGCTTTATCGCAGATCTCACGCGGCGGCTCGGCGAAGCCTTTCCTGCCGCATCCATCTTGGGCTGCATGACGACGGATGTCATCCGACGGGGCGAAGTCCATGAAGACACGACCATTGTTTCCTTTTCCCTCTTTGAGAAAAGCGAAGTGCGCGTACTGGCCTTTGACAATCCCGACACGATGGCCGAGGACGGGAAAAAATTCTGCGCCGAGGCCATGCGCATCCCGCACCTTGCCGCCATCAACATTCTGGGCACGCTGCGCGACCTCGACATCCAGCCGTTTTTGGACGGCCTCGCGCCCATCGACGAAAGCGTCGTCATTTACGGCGGCGGCGCGAACACGCTGGAAAGCGCGCCGCCCTGCGTCATCACAAAGGACAAGATCATCGAGAAGGGGCTTGCGGCGCTTCTTCTCATCGGCCCCGAGCTCCACGTCCACGCCAGCCTGAACTTCGGCTGGAAGCCGCTGGGCCGGGAATTTACCATCACGAAAATGACAGGCGTCCATGTCCTGGAGGAAATCGACCATCAGCCCGCCGCCCAAATTTACGAGAAATACCTCGGCATCCTGCCGGACGAGCATTTCTCCCGGGACACCCTCGCGTTTCCCGTCTTCGTGCAGCGCGGCGACAGCTACATCGCGCGGCACACCGTGGACGCGCGGGAGGACGGCGCCCTCCTTTTCATCGCCGATCTCCACGAGGGCGAGACAATCCGCCTTTCCTATGGTGACCCGCGGGAAATGATCGAGGACGCGAAAGCCTCCTGCGCCGATCTGGCGGAATTCCGCCCCGAGGCCATTTCCATCTTGAGCTGCTACGCCCACCGGATGTTTTTGCGCGACGACGTGAAGTTTGAGCTTTCGCCGTTCCGGGATGTCGCGCCCTCCCACGGCTTCTACACCTACGGGGAAATCTACCGCTTCGCGGGAAAGGTCGGCATCCACAACATGATGATCCTGACCGTGGGCCTCCGGGAGGGCGAAAAGCCGACGGAGCCTCTGCCCGTGCGCGGCGAAATGCCGAGCCGCCTGAAAGATTCCATGCTCTTGGTGGAGCGCCTCGTCCATTTCGTCGGCGCGACGACGGCGGAGCTGGAAACCGCCAATCGGGAGCTGGACCATATGGCCCGCACCGACCGCCTGACCCAGATTGCGAACCGGGGCGAGACGGAGACGGTTCTGAAACGCGCCGTGGCTTTTTCTCATGAACACCAGACGCCGCTTTCCGTTCTGATGCTCGACCTGGACGATTTCAAAAAGGTCAACGACACGTATGGTCACGACATCGGCGACCTGGTGCTGACGGAAACGTCGAAAGTGCTGCGTGCCCACGTCCGCCAAGGAGATACCGTAGGACGCTGGGGCGGTGAGGAATTCCTGGTGGTGCTGCCGGGCGCGGACGCGAACGCGGCGCAGCGAATCGCCGAGCGCATCCGGAAGAATATCGCCGCCCTTAGGGTTCTGCCCGACGGCCGGCCCTTCACGGGCAGCTTCGGCATCGCCTGCATCGCTCCCAACGAGCCCTTCGAGGACTTCTACCGTCGCGTGGACTACGCGCTCTACGAGGCGAAACACAGCGGCAAAAACCGCGTATTGTTGGCCACTGTGCCCAACAATACGCAATATCTCAAAGACGACGTGTTCGGGGATTTTTGAGGCCGAAAATTTCTTATCCAAAAAGCAAGCCCCCGCAAGAAACATTCCATTCCTTGCGGGGGCTTGCTTTTCATATTTATAATGGAAATTTTGACCCGAGATACGCCTGCTTCGCAGGCTCAATCCATCGAAACCAGCTCGTATTGGTCGCTCCCCATTTTGAGTTCCTTCATGGCGGAAAGCTGGCGAAGGCCTTTGCGGCTAGTATCAGTCTTTTTGGAACAATACTTGCTCGACGCGATGCCTGCTCACGGAAATGACTGTGATTTTGTATCCTTGGCACCGGAAGGAATCGCCCTTCTCCGGAATTTTGCCGAGCATATGGGTGATCCATCGGTTCATGCCGTAGAGAAAAAAGCCAAGCCGCCCAAGAGCGTAAACAAGGAAAAACTAGTCATGTGCGCCTACCTCCGGCGTTCCGTTTGAGGGTGTGTTTCCTTTTTCGGCAGACGCGAAAAGCCTTTCTATCTCTTTCCCTGCTTTTTCCTCGACTTGGGGCGCTTCTTCCTGCACCAAATGCCGCAAATGCGCCCGGTACCAGTCCGATGCGTTCGCTGCGGGGTTGCGTTTTGGTGCTTCGCCTGTTTTTGGGATGGCTTGGGGATTTGCTTTTTCCAAAGAAACCGCTTCCTTCCTCAAAAAAAGAGGCCCGCCTCGCGGAAGCCCCTCCGTTTCCTGCGGGCGAGCCGAAATCAAGGCGCATGCTACG
>JAGAZS010000321.1 GCA_017939945.1 Schwartzia sp. (in: firmicutes) | reverse complement strand
TCTTACAAAAAAGAATTTTCCCTCGGCGACCATATCCGCGTCATCTACCACGATGCCGGACACATTATCGGATCCGCAATCATCGAGATTTTCGCGACGGAGGATGAGAAAACGACGAAGTTCGTCTTTTCCGGCGACCTCGGGCAGCCGAATCAGCCGATCATCAAGGATCCAAGCATTATCCGCGGCGCGGATTTCCTGATTGTCGAGTCGACTTACGGTGACCGAATCCATCAGGAGTACGACAAAGAGAGCGCGCTAGCGGAAATCGTCAACGATACGATGGACAGAGGCGGCAACCTGATCATTCCGGCCTTCGCCGTCGGACGGACGCAAACACTCCTATATTATTTTTACAAACTCTGGAAAGCGGGCCGTATCGACGACGTGCCGATCATTCTAGACAGCCCGTTGGCCATCGCGGCTACCCGGATTTTTGTGGAAAACAGCCAGGACTTCGACGAAGAAGCAATCGAGCTTTTGAACCGGGAAGGAAAACTTCCGCAAATGCCGCAGCTTCGCATTTGTAAGACGGCGGCGGAGTCTCAGGCTCTCAATAGCTCCGAAAGCTCGGCTATCATTCTTTCAGCCAGCGGTATGGCCGACGCCGGGCGTATTCTCCATCATCTGAAACACAACCTCTGGCGGCCGGAATCCACGATTCTCTTCGCTGGGTATCAGGCAGAGGGCAGCTTGGGCCGCCGCCTCGTGGACGGAATGAAGCGTGTCCGTGTGATGGGTGAGGAAATCGCTGTGCGGGCGACGATAAAGATGATGGAAGGCTTTTCCGCCCATGCTGACGCGAAGCAGCTCATTCGCTGGATTGGGTGCATTGAGGAACCAAAGCCAGCTAAAGTGTTTATCGTTCACGGGGAAGCGACGGCGCAGGAAGCGCTGCGGACGAATATCATGTCGGAGCTGGGATTCGATTCGTATATCCCGTTCCGCGGCGACGTGGCAAATATCCTTGGCCGAAGCTGCGCGATCGAGGCGTCGCAAATCCCGGCGGTCTCGGTCGAAATGGAAATGGAGGACTACCTCCGATCCCTCGATGCTGAATATCGTCTTGCGCGGCGTAAACTCATGCAGCTCGTCGTTCATCGTCCGACGCTTATGCCGTTTGTCATCAAAACTGTAGACAAGGGCTGGAAATATAT
Organism: Schwartzia sp. (in: firmicutes); assembly: GCA_017939945.1. Classification (GTDB taxonomy): domain Bacteria; phylum Bacillota; class Negativicutes; order Selenomonadales; family Selenomonadaceae; genus RUG12372. The sequence continues at coordinate 1,024 of JAGAZS010000321.1, read as the reverse complement.
GAGAAAACTGTTTGCGCCGTACAATATTTGAGAAATGAAAACTTTTTGCTTCGGTTGACAGTCAATCGATATAATGATATTATCTGACGTGGAATAATGCCTTTGAAATTAGTCCTGTGAGGCTGATAAAGGGATGCCGTTCAGCGGTCGTGAATATTGCTGAAAAGCTTTCTTATGCCTTCGCATGGGAAAGCTTTTTTTATGAAGTTTTCTACGGATGCTGCGCGATGCCTCCCAATGAAGGAGTTGATTGGATTGGCAAAAAACAAAGTTTCCCTGAGGGGGAAACACGTCCTGGGGCTGGAGGATTTCAGCCGCGAGGAAATCGAGCTTGTGCTGGAGACAGCCAAGGAGATGAAGTCCATCATTCATCGCGACATCAAGAAGGTGCCTGCGTTGCGGGGCAAGTCGATTGTGACAGTCTTTTACGAGCCGAGCACGCGGACACGGTCGTCCTTCGAGACGGCGGGAAAGTACCTCGGCGCGGACGTCGTCAACATCACGGCGGGCACGTCGAGCATCGTGAAGGGCGAGAGCCTGCGGGATACCCTCCTGACCGTCGAGGCGATGGGGTTTGACGCAATCGTTATGCGCCATAAACAAGAGGGCGCGGCGGAGTACGCGACGAAGGTCGTCAAACATCCCGTGATCGTGAACGCCGGCGACGGCGCCCATGCGCACCCGTCCCAGGGCCTTTTGAACTTGTTTACGCTTTTGCAGTATAAAGGGCGATTGGAAGGGCTGAAGGTCGCCATCCTCGGCGATATCCTCCACAGCCGCGTCGCCCGTTCCGATATTTGGGGCATGCGCCGTATGGGCATCGAGGTGCATCTGGCCGGCCCGGGAACCATGCTGCCGCGTTTCCTCGCCGAGGAGCCGGGCATTTTCGTCCATGAGCGGGTCGAGGACGCGATCAGGGACGCGGACGCCATCAATGTGCTTCGGATTCAGCTGGAACGCCAGAAAGCGGGCCTGTTCCCGTCGAAGCGCGAATACGCGCGGCTGTACGGCATCAACAACGCGC